>CAYTJW010000051.1:0-15394 GCA_964438135.1 uncultured Thermoanaerobaculia bacterium | reverse complement strand
CCGGCCGACGCGCTGGCGCTCGCCGTCACCCCGCCCCGCGCGGGCTCGGTCCGCTTCCGCGTCCCGGAGCGGCCGCCCGGCCTCGGCGGGGTCACGCTCGAGGTCGACGTCCCGGCCGCCACCGCCACGGTCGAGTTCTCGACCGACGGCACCCCGGTCGGTCGCCGCAACCGGCCGCCGTGGACGGTCTCGGTCCCCCTCGGCAGCGTCCTCCGCCGCACGCTGGTGACGGCGGTGGCGCGGGACGCGGGCGGCAGGTACCTGGGCGAGGACGCCCTGGTCCTGAACTCGCCGACCGGCCAGCTCGCGGTCGAGGTGCTGGTGGCGCCGGAGGACGCCGCGGTCGACGGCCGGCGGGCGGTGACGGTCGCGGTCTCGGGCGGCGATCCGACCGAGGTCACGCTGCAGCTCGACGACCGGACGGTGGCGCGGTGGGCGGCCTGCCCGTGCGTGGTCGACCTGCCGGCGGCCGACCTGGTCCAGGCCAGGGTCGTCACCGCCAGCGCGGTCGACGCCCGCGGCACCCGCGGCGACGCGGTGGTGAGCCTGGCGCAGGGCGGGGCCTTCCTCGGCTCGGTGACGGTCGAGCTGGTCGAGCTGCCGGTGGTGGTGTTGGACGCGAACGGGGTGCCGGTGGTGGACCTCGGCCGGGACGACTTCGCGGTGGTCGAGGACGGGCAGCCGGTCGAGCTCGAGGGGTTCGGCACGGTCGGCCAGACGCCCCTCGCCATGGCCCTGGCCGTGGACGTCTCGGGCTCCATGCTGGGGGAGCTGGACCAGGTCCGCCAGGCGGTGCGCGACTTCGTCGCCGAGCTGCTCCGCCCCGACGACGAGGCCTGCCTGCTGGCGTTCGCCTGGGACGCCACGGTCGAGATCCCCTGGACCCGCGACGTCGCGGCCATCGGCAACCGCCTGGCGCGGGTCGTCCCCGAGGGCGGCACCTCCCTGCACGACGCGGTGGTGCGCTCGCTCGAGCAGTTCCGGGGCCGGCGCGGGCGGCAGGCACTGGTGCTGCTGACCGACGGCGAGGACACCGCCTCGCGCACCGACTGGGACACGGTCGAGCGCTTCGCCCGCACCATGCGCATCCCGATCTTCCCGGTCGGGCTCGGCGTCGGCCGCATGAGCTTCGGCAGCCGCGGCGTGCTGGTGGACCTGGCCCGGGCGACCGGCGGCGAGGCGGCCTTCCCGAAGAAGGTCGAGGAGCTGCCGGGCGTCTACCAGCGCATCGGTCGGCTGCTCCGCTCCCAGTACCTCCTGTGGTACCGGTCACCCTCGACCGCGCCGGCGACCGAGCTGCGCCAGGTGGAGGTGAGGCTGAAGCGGCCCGGACTCGAGGCGGTCACGATCCGCGGCTACTACCCGGGGAGGTAGCCGCGGCACGGAGCGGCGCCCGACCCGCCCGGAGCGGCGCCGCGTCGAGGGGTGCCGCGCTAGGTGCCGATCTCGTACAGGCAGCCCGTGGGCTCGATGGTGTAGAGGCACCGGTTGCCGGCGAACATCGTGCGGGTGCCGAGGAACGTCTCGGGACTGAGCTTCCGGAACACGCCGGTGGCGCCGTCCGTCTCCCAGATGAAGCCGGTCCCCTCGAGGGTGTAGACCCGGTCGTCCATGCCCGCGCCCAACCTGGTGTTGGCGAAGTCCCCGGGGCCCCCCAGCTGTCGGCACGAGCCGTTGGCCGGGTCGACGGCGTAGAGGTTGTTGTTCTCCAGGGTGAAGAAGCGGGTCGTGCCGGAGAAGATCAGCTGGGTGCGGGAGTAGTTGTCCGTGCTCACCCGCCGGCAGGCGCCCGAGGGGGCGGTGGCGTAGATGGCCCCGTTGGTCTCGATGGTGACGAGCTCGTTGCCGGCCATGGCGCCCATCACCGTGTCCCGGAAGGCGCCGGCGTCGTTCAGACGCCGCCACGTCCCGGCGGCCACGTCGGTGGCCCAGAGGCTGCCGTCCTGGTCGATCGTGTAGACCTCCGCGCCGGCCCCGAACAGGAAGCGGGAGTGGGTGTACTTCTCCTCGTTGACCTTGCGGGACTCCTGGGTCCGGGGATCGGTGGCCCAGAGGTCCCCGAGCTTGTCCACGGTGACGACCAGGCCGCCGGCCACCCCTGCCAGCACGGTGTCGACCCAGACCCCCGTCGCTCCGATCTGCCTCCAGGTTCCGCGCTCTCCCGCCATGGCCGCTCCCTCCGTGCGCCCATTGTAGGCCCCGGGCCGGGCCGGGAGAAGGGCGTCGCCCGGAACCGCGGCGCCCGGGCAGGTGGTAGAGTCGGCCCGTGGCAGAAGAGGCTCCTGGCGGTCGGCGGTCGGGTCCTCCGGTCAGCGCTCCGGTCGGCGGCCGGGCCGTGCCGGGAGGGGACGGCACCCCGCGCTCGCTGCCGGTGGCAACGGCCGCCCTGCTCGCCCTCTTCGGTCTGGGCCTGCTGGCCCAGCTCGCCCTGCAGTCGAGCCCGGTCTTCCCGCTCGACGACGCCTACATCTCCTTCCGCTACGCCGAGAACCTGGCCGACGGCAACGGGATGGTCTTCAACCTCGGCGAGCGGGTCGAGGGGTACTCGAACTTCCTGCACGTGGTCCTCCTGGCCTGCTCGTCGCGTCTCGGTCTCACGCCACCGTTGGCCGCGCGCCTGGTCAACGGTCTCAGCGTCGTCCTGGCGGCGGGCCTGCTCCTGTTCGCCTACCCCCGGCCGGCGCCGCCCCTCGTCGTGCGCTGCGGCGCGCTCCTGGTCCTGGGGGCGAGCGGCCTGACTTCGGCCAACGTCTTGTCCGGGCTCGAGGCGCCCCTGATGGCGGCGGTCCTGCTCGCCGCGGCGGTCGCCGTGGACCTCCGGCGCGAGGGCCTCGCCGTCGTCGCCTGCGTGCTGGTGAGCTTGACCCGGCCCGAGGGCGCGCTGCTGGCCCTGCTCGTCCTCCTGACGGATGCGGTCGTGGGGTCGCGCTCGGCGCCCCGATCCGCCCGGGTGAGGCCGCTGCTCGTGCTCCTGGCGGCCAATGCCGCCTACTCCGCCTGGCGCCTCGCCTACTTCGGGGACCTGGTCCCGGGCTCGATCCGGGCGAAGCAGGGCCTCCCCGCGGCCGAGCTGGTGCGCGCCTCGCTCCCCTACGCCGGACGGTTCCTGGCCCTCCACTGGCCGCTGGTGGTCGCGGCCCTCGCCGGGCTGACCGTGGCGCTGGCCCGGAGGCGGTCGGTGGGCCGGGGAGCGCCCGCAGCTCTGGTCGCGGTCGTCGGCGTGGCGCTGGTCACCGGCGTCGGCGACCCCTACCAGCAGCTCCTCCGCTACCTGTACCCCGCCCTGCCGCTGCTGCTGCACCTCGCCTGTCGGGCGGCACCGGAGGTCCTCGCGGCGGCGCCGCCGCCGCGTCGCACGCTGCGCGCCCTGCTCGGCCTCGCCCTCGGGGCCCTGCTGGCGCTCCAGCTCCGGGAGTCGGTGCGACCGATCGGCCTCGCCCGGCCGGCCCCGGCGGCCGACCGGACCGTCGCCTCGAGGCTCGCTGCCGGCCTCGCGGAGCTGGTCGCGCAGGACCTCGCCCCCCACGACTTCGACCCGTCCTTCAAGGGCGCCGCACAGCACGACATGGCGCGGTGGTTCCGGGCCAACGCCGCCGCCGGGGACCTGTTGGCCACCTGGGAGATCGGCACCGTGCCGTACTACAGCGGGGTGCGGGTGCTCGACCTGTTCGGGCTCACGGACCGCCACATCGCGCGGCTGCCGGCGCGGGACGGGAACCGGCTCGACGCGGACTACGTCTTCGGCCGGGAGCCCGACTACCTCGTGCTCGTGGCCGGCCAGCCCTGCGCCAGGCCGCCGACCGGCTACCTGGCCGACCCCCGTCTGCAGCGCGAGTACGAGCTGGTGCAGATGTTCTCCCGGTGGGCCAGCTGGCGCCTCGTCTTCCAGCGCCGGCGGCAACCGGGGCCCGAGGTCCTCTACGACTTCGCCGCCCACTTCGCCCCTGGCCGGGCCGCGCTGTACGGCGCCGACGGGGAGGCCCTCGGCGGCGCTCCGGACCGGCCCCCGAGCCTGCGCACCAAGAGCTTCTCCGGGGAGCAACCCGGCCAGCGGCAAGGGCGGCTGCAGGAGGCGGCGCGCAGGCTCCGCCAGGGGGACGCCGGCGCGATCGCCCTGGCGGCGGAGTGCCTGGCGCAGTGGAAACGGTGGATCGAGGTGGGCGTCCAGACCGACCGGGCACGCCCGGGCCTCGCGTTCGACCTGCAGGTCCCGCCGGGGGCGGCCCTCGAGCTCAGCCTCGGCGCGCCTGCGGACCAGGTCGGGGACGGGGTCCAGTACGACGTGTGGGCGCTGCGGGTCGGCGACCGGCCCGGGCGCCTCTTCTCCACGGTCCTCGAGCCGACCCGGGGCGGCGGCTGGCGCCCGTATCGCGTCGAGCTCGACGCGGTGGCGGGGCAGGAGGTCACGCTGGTCTTCGCGACCTCGCCCGGCCCGGCCGACGACCCGACCGGCGACGTCGCTGGCTGGGGGGACCCGCTCCTCGTGCGGTGAGCCTGCGCCGGGCGCCGCGGCGGTCGTTGGGCCCGCCCGGTCGGGGAGGCGCCATCCGGCGGCGGCCATGCCCCACCGTGGCCGCGCGGGGAACGCGCGTCTCGGCGACCTCCGGCGTCCTGCGCCCTCGGCCCGGGACCAGGCCCGGGCCGAGGATGGCAGAACCTCCCTAGCGCTCCACTCTCGCCATGAGTGGATCCGCGTCGTAGCCGAGCCGGCTCCAGTCCATTCGCCCCCCCTCACCGTGGCAGTCCAGGCAACCGAGGGCCTGCTTCGCGGGCCGGACCCCGTGGGAGATGCCCATGTAGCGGACGGTGTCGGCCCAGGTGTAGCTGACCTCGTCGAGGCCGTAGTACTGGCGGGCGGCCTCCTCGACCGCAGGAGCGACCTCGCCGGTGACGTAGATCTCGTCCACCTGGATCGGCAGCAGCCACCCCTTTTCGGCCAGGATCGGGAGGCGTCCCCGGTGGACCTTGAAGGGTGAGATCTGCGCCCGCCCGTCCTGCCTCGAGCCCTGGGGGACGGCCATCTGCACGACACCGCCGCCGTCACGGCGGACGGGCTCGCCGGGCAGCTGCATCCAGCTGGTGCCGTCACTCCAGGCGTAGACCGGGACCACGTTCGAGGCGAGCTCGATCCTGGCCGAGTACCTGCCCCTCTCCTCGCTGAACGAGACCTGCGACCAGTCGCGCGCCATGTCGGTGGGCTCGGAGCGGGCGAAGTCGGGGATGTGGCAGGTCGCACAGGCGACCCTGGCGACGTGGCGGTCGAGCAGCGACTTGGTGTGCGGGGCCGGGTCGTGGCACCCGGACCGGGCGCAGGTCAGGGACGTCCCGGGCGAGTCGGTGGCGGCGAGGTCGGTGCCCCGGCCGAGGACGCGGTGGTCGCTGCCGGCGTGGCACGTGACGCACTCCATGCCGTTGCCCATGTGGACGTCGAAGTCGGGCCCGGGGTCCGCGAGGTCGTACTCGAGGTCTCCCCGCTTGTAGTTGGCGCCGCCCCCCGAGGTGCTGTGGCAGCGCAGGCACATCTTGCGCTGCGGCGACGAGATGCGCTTGGAGACCGAGTCGAGCCCCTCGGGGTTGTTCCAGAGGACCGGGCGCCACTCCCAGCTGCCGTCGGCGTTCTGGTAGACGCTGCGGGTGTAGCCCGAGGCGTGGCAGATCAGGCAGTCGACGTTGAGGAGCTCCTCCCGGGTCGGCTCCGGACCCGGGAGCTTGCCGAGGCCGGCGTGACAGGCGGAGCACCCCCTGGCCAGCACGCTGCCCTCGGCGTTGCGCACCTCGCCGATCCAGGACGGCCGCGGGCTGGTGCAGAAGTCGTTGATCATGTCCATCTTGCCGTGGGGCTTGCCGTGCGCGTTGACGAGGCCCGGGGTCGGTCCCCGCCACTGGTAGTGCTGGGAGGCGACGAAGGCCCTGGCCTCGTCCTCGTGGCACTCCAGGCAGGTCGCGGTGCCCTGGTAGTGCTCGAAGTACTCGGCATGGGAGCCGGCGGCGGCGCCGGCGGAAGGCGTCAGGAGCGCGAGGGCGACCAGGGCGAGGCCGCGCCCCCGCTCTGACCGGGGTCGGACGGACGAAGCGGGACGATGCAGCGCCATGGACGACCCCCTAGAACCTCGCCGTCATGCTCAGCATGTACTTGGTGACCTCGTCGTAGGTCGGGAAGCCGAGGATGGAGGCCTGGTCGAGCGGCTTCGGCGCGCCCATGTGCCAGCCCGAGCCGGAGTAGTCGTAGGCGTAGTCGATGACGTCGAGCTTGACGACGAAGCTCTTGGCGATCCGGTGGGTGAGGTAGAGCTCCCACACGTCACCGCGGGCCGAGGTCTTGGGGGCGATGACGTCATCCTCGGCGGCGGCGAAGTTGAACCAGTACTCCGAGCCGTGGTTGAACTCCAGGCCGAGCTTGGTCTTCCCGTTGGGGAAGTTGTAGCGGACGCCGAGGTAGACCATGGTCCCGTCCTGGCTCTCCGGCGTGGTGAAGGGGTCGGAGAAGAGGCCGCCGAAGGGGGTGGTGACGTTTTCCGGGTGGGACTTCATGTAGTTGACGCTGCCGAAGTAGTCGAACGGCCCGTCGTGCCGCACCAGCACCAGGCTGGCGAGGTCGATGTCGCCGAGGTTGGCCGACGGGGTGTAGCGGAGCACCACCGGCGCCGAGATGTCCTGGCCGGTCAGCGGGTCGGTGGGCAGGACCACCAGACCGTTGAAGCCGTCGGTGACCTCGAACGCACGGGCGATCGTGGTCTGGACGAACATCTCCTCGCTGTCCCAGATGTCCCAGTTGAGGCCCAGGAACTGGGCGTCGTCGAGGCGATCCTGGGGGAGCTTCAGGACGTCGCCGCTGCCAAAGCCTGACTCGTAGCCGACGCCGTAGCACAGGCGGACGGTGGAGTGCTCGCCGAGGTGATAGCCGAGGGTGATGCCGTCGAACTGGTAGTCGATGAGCGAGCCCATGGGGGTCCCGCCGCGCGGCTCGTCGTTGCGGAAGTTGAGCGGGATGCCGCCGGTCGAGGGCCGGCGCCCGATGGACAGGTAGAGGGGCGCACCGGCGATGTCCGACCAGGTGAAGTAGGCCCGCTCGACCCTGAGGATGTCGGAGTTGGGCACGCCGGCCGTGGTGCCGTCGATGTTGATGCTGCTCGGCTGGCCGTTGAAGACCTGCACCCCGGTCGAGTCGCCCCACACCTTGTACATCGACAGCCGGCCGTCGAAGGTGACGTCGTCGGCGACGTCGGCGTGCATCTGCAGACGGAGGCGGTTGGTGTACATGATGGCGTTGTCGGCGTCGTACCCCGGGACGTAGGCGTGTGGCAGGAGGAACTGGTAGAGCTGTCCCATCGTCTCGGGTGGGATCATGCCGATCGCCTGGCCGAGCTGCTCGTAGGTGAGGTTCTGCATGAAGTAGAGATACTGGCTGAAGTTCTGGGCGATGAACTGGCTGACGTCGTCCATCGACGCCGGCAGTTGGCCGGTTCCGCCGTAGTAGAAGAAGGTCTGGACCATCAGCCCCTGCAGGGTCATGCCGTCGAAGTGGGCGGGGATGCCGGCGTCGATGGAGTGGGCCTCGAAGCGGAAGTCGCCGCTGAAGTTGATCCGGTCGAGGGCGTTCTTCTTCTCGTTCTCCTGGACCCGCTTCTCGAGGTCCTTGAGCGCCTGCTGGAGCTTGGCGACATCCTCGGCGGTCGCCGGCTGGGTGGACGCGGGGCTGTCCTGGGCCGAGCTGGTGGCGGCGGCGCCTACCACGAGGGCGAGGGTCATGACGAGGGCGGTGCGGTGCATGGTGTGCCTCCTCCGTCTCGCGGTCAGCCGCAGGTCATGGGGTGCTCGGAGTCGGCGGCGTGGTCGACCACCCACTTCTTGAGCGCCTCGAGGTCGGCGGCGGGGATGACCTCACCGAGCGGGCGTCCCTCGTGGCTGGGGTCGGCGAGCTTGGCGTGGGACTCGTCGTACTTCTGGCTGAAGAAGCGCTCCCACTGCTCCTGGATGAGGGTCATGGGAGTCACCTCGCCGTTGGCCGAGTCCTTCGTGTGGCAGGGCTTGCAGTACTCCTTGTAGAGATCCTGGCCGGGGGTCTTCTTGCTGCCGGCCAACGCCACGTCGGCGAGGCCGGTGGTGAGGGTGGCGACGAGGACCGCTCCGAGGACGACGCGCACGGTGATGCTCACGGTTCTCTTCCTCCTTTTGTTCCCACAAGAATATCCCCAAGTTCGCATGTTGTCAAGATGGGCGCCGGGGACGCTGCCGACGGGGGCGGTCGGCTCCGCGAGCGAGCACCGCCGGGCCCGGGTCGGTCGCAGTGCCGTCCCGGCGCCGGTCAGGGGATGCCGCGGGACACGCGCGAGACGGGGCGGGAGGCGCCTCCCCGCTCGACCGGGGACAGGGGGCCGGGCGAGGCCTCGGGCCGCGCGGGCCCGGACGGGCCCGGCCCCTCCGTCAGAACCTGAACCCGATCCAGAAGTCGGTCTCCAGGTCGCCGAGGGTGTCCTCGAAGTCCCAGCGCTTGCTGAAGTCCCAGTGCATGGGCAGGCCGAAGAAGGTGAGGTCGAGCCCGAAGCCGTAGGACGAGACCCCGTCGTCGAGCCGGTCGTCGTCGTCGAGGAAGTCGAAGCCGGGCTCGCCCAGGAAGTTGTACTCCTGGCCGTCGATGTCGTACCAGGCCGCGCCGACGTCGAGGAACAGGTTGCCGCGGATGTCGCCGAGGCGCAGGAAGGGCAGGTCGAGGCGGTCGACGATGGGGAAGCGCCACTCGACGTTGACGAAGGCACCGCGGTTGCCGGACACGCTCCGGATCGGCAGGCCGCGCAGCGTGTCCATGCCGCCGAAGGCGAAGACGGAGGGCCGGTTGCCGTCGGCGACGGCGGCGTAGAGGCGGAGCGCGATCTCGTTGCGCTGGGACAGGGGCAGGTAGAGGCGGCCCTCGAACACCGCGTTGGCGGTGAGGGTGCCGCCGTCCTCGAGGTCGGCCCCCCAGTAGAGGTCGAGCTCCCAGCGGCTGCCGCGGTGGGGGCCGTAGTACTGCCAGCGGGTGGTGTCGCCGGCCAGGCCGAAGTTCAGGAACGGCACCTGGTCGTCGAAGCCGTCGAAGTAGACGCTGCCGTCCTCGGCCGCGACCGGCAGGGTCGCCTCGCGGTCGAGGTAGCCGACCGAGCCGTCGAGCCGGTAGCTGCGCGACAGCGGGTACTGGCCGATGAGCGCGGCGCCGGTCTGGCGGTAGGCTTCCTCCCGCTGCGAGTACCCCTCGTAGAGCGGGTCGTAGCCCCAGACGTAGAAGGAGCGGTCGTCGAACAGGGTCGCCCCCCACTGCAGGCGCGGCTCGAGGTTGAGGTAGCTGAGGCGGAAGTTGGAGAAGGTGTCGACGGAGTTGAGCAGAACGTCGAAGCGGCGGTCGCCGTACTGGTCGGAGAAGGAGACGTAGACCTGGGACTGGAGCGTACCGTAGCGGTCGTAGCCGAGGAACGCCTGGGCGTTCTCGACGAACAGCTTCCGCCTGCCGACCTCCTCGCCCCTGGCCAGGTCGACCGGGATCGTCACCGCCGGCACGAAGCCGGGCTGCTCGACCGCCGCCGCCGGCGGTGGCGCCTCCCCCACCGGCACGGCCTGGTTGGGGTCGGCGACGAACAGCTCCCAGCGGCCGCGCGAGTACGCCTGGAACACCACCCGCTCGCCGTCCAGGGTCTCGAGCGGGACCGGGTTGATGGCCGCGCCGATGACCCGCGTCAGGCGCTCGAGCTGCCGGCTGTCGAGGTCGAGGGCGTAGACGTCGAGCACCCCGCCGTCCCGGTCCGAGGCGAAGTAGAGGCGCTTGCCGTCGCGCGAGAAGGCCGCGCCCTCGTCGTTGCCGTCGCCGGAGGTGAGCTGCCGCCGCGAGCTCGGGTCGGAGAGGTCGAGCTCGACCAGCTTGCTCCACTCGGCGGCCTGCGACGAGTAGACCAGCCTGGCCCCGTCCGGGGTGTAGGTCGGGGCCGAGTCGTAGGCCGCGTCGTCGGTCAGGTTGCGGACCGAGCCGTCGTCGAGGTCGACCAGGTAGATGTCGGCCTGGCCCTTGGCGTAGCCCCTGAAGGCGACCTGCCGGCCGTCGGGGGCGAACGCCGGCTGCATCACCTGGTCGACCGGCAGCGGGATCTCCACCTCGCGCCGGATCGCGCCCGAGGCGACGTCGAGCAGGACCAGCTTGCGGGTCCGCTCGAAGCGGGCGAAGACCGCCACCAGGTTGCCGTCGGGCGAGAAGGCGAGGTCGCGGCCGCGGTCCGGGCCGACGGTCAGGCCCTGCGCCACCAGGTACTGGTAGGGGGCGGACTGGCCGCGGGTCAGGTTGCGGTAGAGGCGCCGGTCGGGGACCCCGAACAGGACCACGTCGACGTCGTTCTTGTAGGTCGAGAAGGCGGCCACCAGGTCACCGGAGGGGGACACGGCCGGCGAGGTGGTCAGGTCGGCCTGGCCCTGGACGGCGCGGAAGCGGCGGCCGTACTCCTCCGGCGTGCCGCGGTCCTGGGCATAGGCGTACTTCTTGCGCAGCCAGGAGCGGAAGGCGGCGTCGAAGTCCTCGGGCGACATGTGGAAGACGCGCTCGAACGGCCCCTCGACGCGGTTGCCGAAGCCGCTGCGGAAGGCGAAGATGAAGTCGCGCAGACCGTCCTCGCCCCACTCCGCCTCGATGAACTCGAACACCACGTGGCCGTAGCGGTAGGCGAGGTAGCCGCCGGGGCCCGCGGCCACCGACGGCACCTGGTCGGCGAGGGCCGCGTCGCGCATGTAGGCCCGCTCGCGCGCGTTCTCGTCGGCGCCGAGGTAGGAGGCCATGCCCTCCATGAACCAGAGCGGCGGCCGCCGGTAGAGCGCCCGCGCCGCCCGCCCCTGGAACAGGATCTCGTACTGGAAGATGTGGGTCAGCTCGTGCTGGATCAGCCCCTGCAGCTCGGCGTCGGCGAGGTCGACCGGCAGCACCATGCGGTTGCGGACCGGGGTGGCGAACGCGCCCACCCCCTCGGGGATGAAGCCGACGATGACGTTGGTCTGCTCGAACTCGGCGTGGTTGGCGTAGACCAGCATCGGCACCGGCTCGAGGATCTGGAAGTTGAGCCGGCGCGCCAGCTCGTCGTAAGCGCTCTCCGCGAAGGACGCCACCCGCTCGAGAGAGGGCTCCGTCCGGTCGTAGTACGAGATGCGGAAGTGGGGCGTCTCGTACACCTTCCAGTCGAAGGTGTCGTACCGGACCTTGTTCTTGCCGCCGATGTTCATGCGGTACTGGGCGAACGCGTCGGGCGCGCCGAGCAGGAGCAGGGCCGCGGCGAGCCGCAGGCAGGCCTTCATCGTCACCTCCACGCGACGGGCGGGCACGCGGTCGGCGGCGGGGACCATCCCGTCACCGCACCCTCAGCCGGTGTACAGGTAGCGCCGCACGTGGACGACGCGCGGCACGAAGATCCCCAGCAGGCGCTCCTCGAGGGCGTACAGCCCCTCGTACATGTCCTTGGTCTCCTCGAGCTTGCGCGCCTGGCGGGGCTGGAAGTCGGAGATCTGCTCCTCCAGGACCGGCTCGCCGTCCGCGTCGAAGACCACCAGCAGGATGTCGTAGCGGAAGCCGGTCTCCTCGACCAGCACCTGCCGGTAGTAGGTCTTCCCGTCCGCGGGCGAGACGTACTTCTCGCTGCTGTAGCCGGTGCGGTCGAGCACCTCGACGTCGACCGCGGCCGCGAGCACGTAGTCGGCCCCGGTCCGCTGGCTGAGGGCGCGCCAGAAGTCCTTCATCCCGCGCAGCTGGCTCGAGTCCTGAGACGGCGCCACCAGGGTCGGCTCCGGGGGCAGCACGCTCAGGCTCGTCTCCCGCCGCAGCAGCCGCCGCACGTACCGGTCGAGCTCCCGCACCGCCGCGGCGTCGACCCGCCGCCCCCCCTCCCCGCCCGGCTCGAGCACGAAGGGGCCGACGTAGACCGAGGCAGTCCGCTCCAGCTCGAGCTTCGGCTGGACGCGCAGGCCGAGCCGGATCTCGCGGGCGTCGCCGACGGTCGCTGCGGCCACGGCCAGAGCGAGGCCCAGCGCCACGCGCAGGTCACGGCGTGGCCGCGTCATGCCCCGCCTCCTCCCCCGGCTTCTCCACCGGCTTCTCCACCGGCGCGACGTAGGTGGAGTAGAACTCGTCGAACAGGACCTTGTTCCGCCCGAGGTAGCGGTCGCCGGGGTCGGCGGCGAGGGCGCGCGCGTACAGCGCGCGGGCGTCCTCGTACCGGCCGACCGCCTCCAGCGCCACCGCCAGGTTGTTGAGGATCTCGCCGTCCTGGGGGCTGAGCCGGTCGGCCCGCTCGAAGCGGTACAGGGCCTCCTGCCAGTAGCCCCGTCGGGCGGCCCTGACGCCTTCCTTGAGCTCGTCCGAGGCCGTGAGGCCGCCGCCCGGACCGCCGCTGGCGCAGCCGCCGGCGAACGCGACCGCGGCCAGCACCGCCGCCACTCCGACTGCTCTCACCGCTGTCCTCCCTTCAGGCACGGCGCGCCCGGCCTCGCTGCCGCCCTCCCCGATGGGCCGGTGCGCGTGGCCGATGACCCCCGCGCCCCGGCCGGGATCGAGTCGTGCCGCCCGCACCCGGGCCATCGGGTACGGGTGCGGGTACGGGTACGGGGGAATCGCATCGGACCTAGAACCCCCCCGGGTAGTAGCCGGCGATGGTCCGCGCCTTGACCCCGGGGCGCAGGACCTCGACCTCGACCTGGCGCAGCTGGTCGGCCGGGCGCTCCGAGCTCGAGGTGTAGGCCACCAGGTACTGGGTGCGGAGCTCCCGGTCGATGGTCTGGTAGACGTCGTCGAGGGGCGCCTGGCGGGAGATGAAGAACGCCCGCCCGCCGGTCACCTCGGCCAGGTGCTTGAGGTGGTACCGGATCATCACCTTGCTCGCCGGCAGGTCGACGCCGACGGCGTAGACCGTCACCCCGGCCCGCTGGGCGTACGCCAGGGCCTCGTCGTAGGTGTGGCTGGAGGCGTTGTCGTCGCCGTCGGTGAGCACGACCATGGCCTTGCGCCCGCGCACCCCGGAGAACTGGAACAGGCCGGTGACGACCGCGTCGTGGAGGGCGGTCTGCCGGTCGGCGTACATCGCCAGCAGGGCGCTCTCCAGCTCGGCGAAGTCGGCGGTGAAGCCGGTCAAGAGGTCGACCCGGTCGGAGAAGCTGACGACGAAGGCGCGGTCGCGGGGCCGCAGCAGGTCGCGCAGGAAGCCCATCACCACCCGCTGCACGGCGGCGAGCGAGCGTTCCATGGAGCCGGAGGAGTCGACGACGATGCCGAGCCGCACCGGCAGGTCGCGGTGCAGGGTGACCTGGGACAGGGTCTGCGGCACCCCGTCCTCGAGCACCCGCAGCTCCTCCGGGCGCAGGTCCTCGACCGGCCGCCCGGAGCGGTCCAGCGCCGTCACCGGCAGCTCGACCGCGGTCACCTCGACCGAGCTGCCGAAGCGGGGGGCGTCGACGAGCTGGATGTCCTCGGCCTGGCTGCCGTCCGCGAGCACCGCCACCGCCCGCAGGTAGCCGAAGCCGTCCGCCGCGGCGAGGGTGACCCAGGCCTCGAACGGCGGCTGGTAGAGGCTCGCCAGCAGGCGGTCGTTGAAGTGCAGCTCGACCCGCTCGAGCGGGGTGTCGGTCGGGGCGTTGACCTCGGCCGTGACCAGCGCCTTGTCGCCGGCGCGGGCCGCCGCCGACACCGGCCTCAGGCGGACGTAGAAGCGCTCGCGGCCGAGGTTGAGGGTCAGCTCCTTGCGGTCCAGCTCGGCCCCGGCCGCGTCGTAGGCCACGGCCGTGACCGTGGTCAGGCGGGGCAGCGGGCCGAGGTCGAGGTCGACGTCGAACGGCGGCCGGTTCTTGCTCAACGCCTCGCGGTCGTCGAGCAGGAACACCACCCGCGCTACCTCGCGCCGGGCGAGCGCCTCGAAGCGCCGCACGCCGCTGATCGCCTCCCCCTCCGGGCCGACCAGCAGCAGCACCGGGTCCGGGCCGACCACCGCCGGCACCGTGGCGGCGACCGCGGCGGCGGCCGCCGGCTGGGGCCCCGGCCCGGCCGTCGGCACGGCCTCGAGCGCGACCTCGCGCACCGCGCCCTTGCGGGAGTGGGCGTCCTCGACCTTGAGCCGCAGCTGGTAGGGGCCGGGGCGCAGGCTCCGCTCCAGGAGCAGCGACAGCTGGTCGCTCGCCGCCGGCACGGTGAACAGGTAGCGGAAGCGGTCCACCATCACGTCGTCGCGCGAGATCTCGCCGACCACGTCGAGCTGCACCACCTCCACGTCGCCGACCTGCGAGCGGCCCAGGCCCTCGCTCGGCAGCCGCACGTCGAAGCCCATCTTGACCTTGCCGCCGCGCATCCCGCGCGGGGAGCTCGCGACCTCGAGCGCGAGCGGCTCGGCGCCCTCGTCGAGCAGGGCGGAGAACTCCACGAACCGGGCCGACGCCGACTCCTCCCTGCCCGTCCCGCGCGGCGTCGGCTGGTGGTGCATGGCCTCGAGGGTGCGGGGGTCCTTGAGCCAGTACTCGGCCGCGGTGATCAGGCGCAGGACCGTGTCGCCGTCGAAGCACGACAGCTCCGGCTGGTCGAAGCGCGAGGTCGTCGCCAGGCGCGCCTGCCAGCCGTCGAAGGTGTAGAGGCGCTCGCGCCCCTCCATCGGGTTCCAGAGCCGGAAGCGGCCCAGCCCGCCGGGCTGGTAGAACAGCACCACCACCCCCTCGCCCAGCCCCTCCAGGTACTGCCAGGTCCAGATCTCGACCGGTACGAACACCTCGGCGCAACGCGGCACCAGGCGGCCGTCCGGGAAGCCGTGGATGAGGAGGACCCGGGCGCGGTCCTCGGTCGTGCTGTCGAAGTCCGACCGGGCGAGCTGCAGCCGCTCCTCGTACATGCGGCGGAAGGCGCTGCCGTAGCCGCTCTGCTGCCCCCAGTAGACCCACAGCCGCTCGAAGAAGGCCTGCCGCTGCGCCTCGGACTCCAGCGCCAGGAACGCGGCGCGCTGCTCGGAGCTGATGATCGGGTAGACCTCCTCCTCCAGCCACACTCGCCAGCGCTCCGGCAGCGGCGCCTTCGCGGGCGGGTCCGCGGCCAGGGCCGGCCCGGCCGCCAGCAGCGCCAGCAGCGCGCCCCCCAGCCAGAAGCCTGCCCCCGTCGACCTCATCCCGCCTAGCATAGCCGAGCGCCCCTCCCCCGGTGGTGCAACGGCCGCGACCACGGCCTCCCTTCCCCTACGCCGGAACCGGGCGGGGGTTTCCCGGCCAGCGCCTTCTGGCCTCACTCCCGCCGGAACGGGACGTCGACCACCGGCGGGCCGCCGGGGAGGAGGTGGCGCCGCCACCAGCCGGCCAGCGCCCGCCGCGCCAGCGCCCGGCCCGGCGGCACCAGCAGCAGCAGGCCCACGACGTCGGTCAGCACGCCCGG
>CAYTJW010000050.1:0-15402 GCA_964438135.1 uncultured Thermoanaerobaculia bacterium | reverse complement strand
GGGGGAGCGCCGCCGCCGGCCACCTCCTCCTGCATCCAGAAGACCCGGCCGCGAACCCGCGGCGCCTTGCTCGCCGCGACCTGGAACCGCTGAGTGAAGCTGGCCTTCAGGCTCGGCTCGAGCATCGCCGAAACGGCCACCTCGGTCTTCGCCAGGGAGCCCTCGACGTCGGCCACCAGCTCGAGCTCGACCTTGACGTCGCCGACAGCCCGCGCGGTGCGGTTGACGACCTCGCCCGTGACCTCCCAGACGCCAGGCTCGACCTGGTTCAGGCGCAGGTTCTGCAGGCCAACCTGCCCCCCCTCCTGGTAGCCGGGCGGCGGCCCCTGGGCCGTGTCGCCGCTTGCCGGCCCGGCCGGGCTGACGTGCTGGACGTCACCGTCGGTGATCTTCAGACTGGACTCGGCGCCCAGCTCGGCCAAGGCCGAGGCGATGGAGTCGGGCGGGGGCCCCGACGGCTCCGGGGGCGGCGCCTCGGCGGCGCGGGCCGCAGCCTCTTGCTCCCGGAGAGCGTCGAGGTCCACGTCGGCCAGCGCGTAGGCCACCTTGCGCCCGTCCTGCATCACCAGCCGCAGATAGGAGCCGCTGACCTGGTACGAGGTCGCCTGGATGACGGTGCCGTCCTTCAGCACGACGTCAACCGCTGCCGCCGGCAGGGCACCCAGCACGACCAGCCCGATGACGAGAAGCGCACGTCGCATAGCTTCACTCCTGTCGCCAGTTGGTGACCACGTGCTCGCGGAAGAGGGCTACCGGCCGCTCCTCCATCGTCCCCTCCCAGGTGGTGTACTCGGCCACCGTGGTGTCTCCGATTGTATAGGCGGTACCGCCGACGATCAAGCCTCGCCCGAGATCCTGGCCGCGCAGGTCGCCTCCGCCATCGCCACCGCCGCCGACCGGGTCCGCGTTGCGGTAGGAGACCGAGTACAGCCTGCCCCGACCACGCTCCCCGCACCCCGAGCCGCCGCCACCACCCGCAGCGAGCGGCTCGAAGGTCGGGAACAGCACCTTGCCGGCGGCGACGGTGGCATCGGCGCTGACCTTCTCGTTGGGCCGCAAGCGCAGGAACCAGCCCAGGCGGCCGGCTGCCGGGTCGAGCAACTGGCCGCCGTGGTCCGGGTCGTCGAGGGCCACCTCGGTCAGGCTGGCCTCGCCGCGCTCCACCCCGTCGTCCGGATCGAGGACCAGGTAGAAGCGGTTCGCGACCCCGTCCTCGGCGGCGAGGGCGGAGCGGTCGCCGGTGCCCAGGGCCAGGGCCCAGAGGAACCCCCCGCCCTGGCGCAGGGCCGGCACGATGACAGGGCGGGTGAAGAAGCGGAGGTCGTCCGGGAAGTCGTAGAGCCGGGCCAGGGCCCACGAGGCCACCCGGCCCCCGCTCAGCACCGCGGGCGCCGACACGTCCAGGCGGTAGAGGTCGCCGCTGGCGGTGCCGACGTAGACCCGCTCGACGAACCCGTCGCCGTCCTCGTCGAGCACGGCGGGGGCTCCCGGCACCGGGGCCATGAGGTTGGCCTTGAACACCACCTCCCCGCTGGCGACGTCGACGCCGTACAGGAAGTTGCCGGAGCGTCCGCCACCACCCGGGTCCCAGCCGCCGCCGAAGAAGGCGACGAACAGGTCGGCCACCTGCCCGGGTCGCACCGGGTCCTGCCACCGCACCCGGGCGACGACCGGCGCCGACCAGGTGTGGCCCAGGTCCCAGTAGGGCGAGCACTCCTCGCCGGCGGCACCGGCCGGGCAGTTGCCGTCCTCGTCGCTGGGGTCCTCCAGCTCCCACAGCACCCGCGGGTACTCGCCACTGCACCCTGCGACGAGGCCATCCAGGCAGAGCGGCGCCTCGCGACCGGTCGACCACGAGGTCCCCGGAGGGTCGGGGTGGGTGAGGTCGAGGGCCAGCAGGCCGCGGCCGCCTCGGCCCATGGCCGTGATGGCGACCGTCCGCCACTCCGCCACGGCCCCCGGCTGGGGCGGGACGTGGACGTCGGCGACCGTCGTCGTCCCGTCGACCAGGTCGTTCGGCTGCCGCTCGCGCACGACCGGCCACAGCCGCCCCGTCACCGCCCGCGGCAGGACCGCGAACAGCTCGCGCCCGGTGCCGAGGTCGAAGCCGTCGGGCCCACCCGTCCCGTCGCGGCCTCTGAAACCCGCGTCGAAGGCGTGCACGAGGCCGTCGTTCGCCCCGACCACGGCCACTCGCCGCCGGAGCCGGTTGGGCCACGCGAAGCTGCGGGCGTAGTCGTGGACGTCGTTGGCGAGGTAGGCGGCGTTGCCCGGCGGCGACACCACCGCCGGCGCCGAGTGGAAGATGTCGCCCAGGGCGGGGGAACCGGACGGACGACTGCCGGGAGTGACGAACCTCACGAACTCGACCACCTCCGCGACCTGGTCTGCGGTCGCGCCGCCCGGGGGACGGAGCAACCGACCGAGCTCCCGCGTCAGGACCGGGTCCGCCGGCACTGTGGCGAGGTCGACCCGCGCCCACGCACTCCCGTCCAGCCGCGACCAGAAGACGTTCCGCACCGGGTCGGGACCACGCAGCGCCCTCTCCAGCTCCTCGCCGGCGTCCCACGCGGCGCGAGACACGTCGACCCGCCCGCTCTCGTCTACCGGCGCACCCGACTGGTCGGGGGTGAGGGCGAAGGCGTACAGGTGGCCCTCCCACAGCCCCTTGCCGACGAGCGGTCGAAACGCGGGGAGGAGGCCCAGGGACGGCGAGGACGCCGGCCGGCCAGCCACGACCGTCAGCGGCTGCCACCAGCGCAGCTCGCCCCCCGCACCCGTCACCAGCCCGCGGAGCTCGGCCGCCACCTGGTCGACGTCGGTCGCGCGCACGAACCTCCCGCCGGTCGCGGCCGCCACGCAGGAGGCCGCCGGGGGGTCGTCGCCACCGTGCCTGACGTCCAGCACGTGCACCGGCACGGGCGCGAGCCCGTCGCCGCCGGCGGCGAAGAGCTCCGCCGCCTGGCCGGGCTGGCAGACGAGGTCCGGCCAGGGCGAGCCGTCGGGCCGCCGCGCGCAGCTCTCCTCGCTTCCGGTCACCAGCACCACCGACCACGGCCGACAAGGGTCGAGGGGGTCGTCGGCCCACTGCCCTCCCGGCCCGCGAGCGGACCGGTACCAGGCGAAGGCGTCCATCAGCGCGGCGGCGATCGGCGTCTCGCCGGCGGCAGCGAGAGGCAGCGCCCCCGCCGGGTCGGTCGGGTCGAAGCCGGCAGCGGCGGTGAACCCACCATCGGCGCGGGGGATCACCGCGGCGGCGACCGGCTGGAGGAGACGGGCCACGTCCCCGTCGCTGCCCCCCGGCGGGGGGGGCAGGTCGACCAGCAGGCGCCAGCCGTTGCAGTAGCCGCTGCCACACCCCGGCTGCGGCGGTGGCGGCAGGAGGTCGAGGTCGACCCGACCCTCGCTCGAGGTCCCCTGGCGCAGGTCGCTCAAGGCGCTGCGGAAGAGCAGCTTGAACCGCAGGGTGTCGACCGCCCCCCGGTGCCCCGGCCCGGCCGCCCAGCCGCGGCTCCACTCGCTCCACGGCCCGCACCCCCCTCCACCGCGGCCCACCCCCGGCGACTCGCAGGTGCGGTGGCGCCGCTCCTCGACCAGGTCGACCAGCATGACCCAGTCCTTGCCGTACAGCGGGTCGGTCGGCGCCACCTCGTCCGAGCCGTCGAGGTCGGGCTCGCTGGGGTCTCCGTCCAGGTCGTAGTCCTCGTCGACCAGGTCGTCGACCAGGTCGTTGCCGACCCACTCCCCGGTCGGGTCCTGCGCCAGCGGGCGGTACCCGCGACGGATCTCGAGACGGGCGCGCCGCGCGTGCTCCACCACCCCCTGGCAGCCGGGGCAGGCCGGCCGCCGCCAGCTGGAGTCGCAGGCGTGGTTGTCGGCGCGATCCCAGCTCGGGACCAGGGCGTGGCGGTCGTCGGGGTCGTCGCGCGGGTCGCAGCGGCGGTCGAAGGAGTAGCTCCACAGCTCGTCCGGGGTGGCCGCCCCGGTCACCGGGAAGACGCTCTCGACGCAGGGGTCGTCCTCCGGGCCGTCGGGGGCGCGCCCCGGCTCGACGCACTGCCCGAAGTAGATCGGCAGGAGGTCCGACGGCACCCGGGGGTCCGGTGGCCCCTCCGGGAAGGGGCCGTACCGCGCCCCGGTCGCCGGCTGCCGGTGGTACGGGGTGTAGCCGATCAGGATGTCGGCCGCGATCTCGGCCGGGTTCGGGTAGCGCAGGGGCCTCCCCTGGAAGTCGCGGTTGGCGCCGCAGCGGTAGGCGAAGGAGCTCTCGACCATGCGGAAGCGGTCCCGGTCGAGCGCCTCGTACACCCAGTGGGCGGTCGGCGCCCGCCGCGCGTCCTGGGCGAACGCGGCGAGGGCGAAGTTGGCCTCGGGCACCGCCCGGAGAAGCTCGCCCAGCACCCTCTTGGCGACCCCCAGGCCCGACTCGGGGTCGTCCCCCGCCCCGGGGACCATCGGCGCGGGGGTGGTGGTGGGGCTCGCCGGGTCGAGCGGGTCGACCCCGCCGGCCATGGCCGTCGAGGTGTCGACGAGCAGCAGGACGTTGGGCGGGGCCGCGGGGCCGGCCAGCAGGTCGCGGTCATCGGCCGCGGCCACGGCCGTCAGCGCCGTGGTCGCGGCCACCAGGAGGGCCCGGCACGAGGCGGCCGGCGTCACGGTCGCCCCCCGCTGCAGGCCGGCACTGGCACCGCTGCCCCCAGGTCGAAAGGCCACACCGCCAGGTCGGCCTCGACCTCGGCCCGCGCCAGCCCGACCAGCGTGCCGGCATCGCGCTCGGCCCGGCTGTGGGCGTGGAAGGTGCGGCGGCCCCACCGCGGCCACTCCCAGCCGATCTCCGGCTGGGCCGGCTCGACCTCGCACAGCTCGACGACCTCGACGCGGTACTGCCCCCGCAGCAGACCGGGCAGGGCCGGGTCGTCGGCGAGAAGGAAGGCGCCCGCCCGGAGCTGGTCCTGCTTCGCGAGCTCGGCCGTCATGGCCAGGCCGGACTCCGCGGCCGCCAGCGACTTCGCCCGCCAGCGACCGGTGGCGGCCGCCTCCGTGCCGAGGGTGGCGGCGGCGAGCAGCCCGAGCCCGAGAAACGCCAGCACCAGGGCGACCATCACGGCGAGGACCAGGGCGGAGCCCCGCTGCCCGCTCGAGCCGTGGTCACTCATCTCCGACCTCCCACTGTCCGCGATTGCGGAGCACGGCGACGGACTGCAGCCGGCGCCACCTGGCACCGCGCTCGACCGTCGCGATCTCGAGATCCTCGACCGCGAAGGTGGCGGCCGGCTCGACCCAGCCCGGAACCCGCTGGGGGGTGCGGCCGAGGACGGTGATCCGCAGAGCGATCGGCGCCCCGGACGTGACCTGGGCGACGGTCGGCTGGTCGTACCAGGTCTCCGGCCAGCCATCGCCGTCCCCGTCCACCCCGAGCGCCACCTGCAGGCTGCCGACACCGGATGCGAGGGGCTCACCTCCGCCCTGGCCGGACCGTGAACGCATCAGCCTGAGCTCGGGGTCGACCCAGTAGGTGTAGGAGTCGAGGACGCCGACTCGCGCCACATCGAAGGGGGATTCCGGGCCCGGCAGGGCGCTGTCCGCGACCAGGGAGCTCCACGGCGCCCCGGCCGGACCGAACGCGATCCGCACCCGGCGGGCTCCCACCGGGCCGACCGGCGGGTCGTTGCCGGTGACCTCCGCCACCGCGACCCGACCCTGCCCGAGCAGCAGCAGCCCGTGGCCCTCGAGGTCGTCCGCGCCGAGCTCGATGTCCTGGCCGGCGGCCACGTCCTCGCGCACGGTCACCAACCGGGCGCCGAAGTCGACGTCGGCGGCTCGGACGAAGAACGGGCTGGTCTCGAAGAAGCCGCGCAGGGTCAGGACGTCGCTGCCGGCCAGCGCGGTCCGGGCGTGGCCGGAGTCGTCGACGAACTGGCCCGCCGCAGAGAGGAGGCGGACCGCCCCCCACGCCCCTCCCTCGGACGTCGGCCGGGCCAGGGGCAGGCCGCTGCCCCCCGCCATGCACGCCACGCGCAGCAGGTGGTCGGCGGCGAAGCGGACGTTCTCCTGGACGTCGACCAGCTCGGTCTCGGTCCTGGCCACGCGCCGCGCGGAGTCGAGCAGACCGAGGGTGCCGACCATGAGCACCGCCAGCACGGCCAGCGCGACCACGAGCTCGACCAGGGAGAACCCGCCGCTGCACCGACGCCGGTCCACTCCCGGCCCCCTTCACCGCGCCAGCAGCGCCGCGACCGTCAGCTCGCGGCGACCGGGCCCGGCGGCAACCGTCAACCGGGCCGTGACCGTGATGCGCTTGAGGTTGGCCGGGAGCCCGGACGGTGGCGCGGGCCATGGTCGGACCCCCTCGACCTCGTCCCAGCTCGACACGCGGTAGGCGCTGACGGCGTATGAGATGTCGAACCGCCCGCTGCCGGTCGGGTCGGGCCAGCTCCTCAGCGCCCCTGCGGTCGGGTCGAGCGCCGGGTCGGCGAACGGCCGTGACCGCAGCTCGTCGAGCGCCTGGTTGGCCACCGCTGTCAGCAGGGCGTGGCCGTGGCCCGACGCGTTGACCGCCAGCGCGCGCGCCAGCAGCCCGGCCACCCCCAGCGCCACCAGCCCGAGAATGGCCGTCGCCGCCAGCGCCTCGACCAGCGTGCACCCCCGGCAGCCCGCCCGGTCGGTGGCGCGCCTCACGGCTGGACCGGGCCCGGCCGGTCGTTGGGTGGCGCGGGCGGCGAGGTGGTCGCGGGGCTCCATGGCCTCCACGTTCGGCCGCGGCCCGGCCCGGGTCAAGGCCGCGGCGAGCGCTTTCAAGGAGCGTTCACAGGGCTTTCGAGGTTCTTTGACGGAGCCTCAGTCGCCGCCGTGCAGCAGGCGCTCCAGGACCTCGAGCAGGCGGCCCGCGTCGAGGGGCGGCTCGAGCAGCACCGCCCCATCGCCCGCAGCCTCGACGCGGCCGGCAGCGCGAGCGACCAGCACGGTCGGCACCCGCACGGGTGAGATCGCCGCGGCCGCGACCTCGAGCGGCCACCCCTGGTCGACCACCACCGCGTCCGCGCCCCAGCCGGTCAAGGTCTGCCGGCCGGCCTCGAGGTCGAGATCGTGCCGGACCTGCAGACCACTGTCCGCCAGGGTCTCGAGCACCTCGCCGGCGGTACGGCTCGAGGGCGAGACCAGCAGCACGCGCGAGCCCGCCACCGGCGAGTGCGCTCGCGGCGGGCCCCGGCGCAGCAGCGGCAGGCTCACCCGGACCGTGGTCCCGACACCCGGCTCGGAATCGACGGAGATGGTGCCGGAGTGCTCCTGGACGACGGCGTACACCACCGCCAGGCCGAGACCCGCACCGCGGCCCTGGCGGCGCTCCGAGTAGAAGGGGTCGAACATCCTCCCCCGCACCTCGGGCCGCACGCCGACGCCGTCGTCGGCCACCTCGAGCAGCGCCCGGCCGCCGTCCGCCGCCACGCGCACCAGCACCCGGCCCCGCCCCGGCGCCACCGCCTCGCCCCCGTTGAGCACCAGGTTGAGAAGCAGGCGCCGGATCGCCACCGGGTTGGCCGCGACCAGGACCTGAGGCGAGGCGGAGCGCACCTCGAGCTCGACCGCCGCCGGCAGCAGGTGACGGAGGACCCCCTCCTGGTCGCGGACCAGGTCTACCAGGTCGAGGTCCTCGACCGGCGTGGTCTCGCGGCGCGCGGCCAGGAGCAGCTCCTGCACCACCTCGGCGCCCTCCGCAGCCAGCGACCGGATCGCGGCCACGGCCTGCGGCTGCGCGCTCTCGTCCCGCTCCATCCACCGCAGGTGCACCTCGACGCCGGCGAGGAGGTTGTTGAAGTCGTGGGCGACCCCACCGGCCAGCGTCGCCAGCGCCCGCACGGTCCGCTCCTCCTCGACCGCGAGTCGCTGCCGCATGTCGGCCAACGCCGCGCTCAGCTCCACCACCTCGGCGCAACCCGAGGCGATCGGCCGCGGTGACGCCAGGGCAGCGGGCCGAGGATCACGGGCCTGTCGCGCCAGCTCGCGCAGCGGCCCGGAAACGCGGCCGGCCAGCAGGAGACCGACGGCGAGCGACACGGCGAACGCCACCACCAACCCGGCCAGCGCGCGGCCCGTCGTCGACCGCAGGTGGCGCCGGAGCCGGCCGGGCGAGGCGGTCAGGACGACCTCGCCGCCGGTCGGTGTCCGCTCCCGCACGACCAGGGCCGAGGCCTCGGGCACCGCCTCCGCGGCCGGGCCCCACCGCCAGACGACACGACCCGCGCTGTCCTTCAGCTCCACCGACCGGACGTCGGCGGCCATTTCCGCGGGCAGGTGCGCGGGCGGCGCGGCCGGGTCCAGGGTCAGGGCCAGCACGCCGGCCAGCAGCTCGGCGCTCGCCCGGTGCTCCTCCTCGAGGAAACGGGCCTCGTGCCACAGGACCAGGCTGGAAACCCAGACCAGGGCCAGGGCCATCACGCCCGTCAGCAGTGCGACGACCGAGCGGCCGATGCTGCGCACCACGACTCTCTCCGCGGGCCGGCACGACCCGGGCCGGCGTACCGCGCCGGCGCCAGCCTCCCGCCTCACGCCGACGGGAAGCCGACCACGCCGCCTCGACGGTTGGGACGGCCGCCGGAGAGCGTGCCCGGTCCCTGTCCCGTCTCTCCGAATCGAGAGTGGCTGCGGCCGCCGGGGCAGAGACCGGACCCGGTCGCGCCACGCACGCTAGAACTCGAAGAAGTCGCCTTCGAACACGTCCGACAGCTGGCGCATCAGCGCCGACGACAGGCCCGCCGTGGCACCGGCGATGATGGCTGCACCCTTGGTCCTGCCCACCAGGTAGCCGACCAGGCCGACCGCCACCACCGAGGCGACGGGGTGGCGCCGGACCGTGCCCCGCCAGTCCACCGACGGCGGCACCAGGGTGTCGAGAATCGCATCCGCGTCGAACCTGCGGGCCGGCGGGCCGCTGCCGCCGGGCGACCGCGGGGAACCGTCCCGCTCCGACTCGGCGGGGCTGTCGCCCTCCAGGTCGTCGCCTTCCATCCCGGTCATGTCCTCGGGAGTGACGTTCATCCTCGGGGCCTCCCGCTCAGTCCCGCGGCCGCGTCATGTAGCCGATCGCGAAGCCCACGGCGAGGGCGACGAGGATCGACTTGCCGGGGTTGGCGCGGACGTACTCCAGCGCCATCTCGCCCTTGCCGCGCAGGTCGAGCTCGGCGACCCTCTCCTTGAGGCGGTCGTACAGGTCGCGGGTGCGGGTCACGAGCGCCTCGTACTGCTCCTTGACCCGCGCGTACAGCTCCTCCGCCTGCTCCCGCGCCTTGACCGCCAGGCGCGAGATCGTCTCGCGCGCCTGGGCCAGGTAGCGCTTGGCGTCCTCGAGGAACACCCGCGCCCTGTCCGCGGCCCGCATCGACCGCTCCGGCGGCTGGCCGCCCGCCTCCTGGATCGCCGCTCGCGCGCTGTCCACGGACTCCTGAGCCTTGGCGAGCGCCTCCTGCACGCTGGCCGCCGCCGCCTCCGAGTCCGCCGCTACCCTGTCGATGGCCTCGTCCACGCTCAGGTCTCTATCCGCCATGACTCACCTCCCAGGCTCAAGGACATCTCCCATTGTACGACAGCCGGGGCTCCTCCGCCGGCCCCCCGCCACCTGCCGACGGCGACGCCCGGCGGCGCGCCCCGGCGGCGACGGGTCGGGGGCCCGCCCGCGTCGACGGCTGCTCCGTGTAAGATGGCTGTCGGAGGTCGCAGTGAAGATCACCGTGCTCGGCGCTGGACGGTGCGTGACCGGCTCGAAGTACCTCCTCGAGTGGCCCCAGTTCCGGGTTCTGGTCGACTGCGGCCTGTTCCAGGGCGGAGGCCAGCGACCCCTCAACTGGCGTCCGCTGCCGGTCCCCGGGCACGCCGTCGACGCGGTCATCGTCACCCACGCCCACATCGACCACTCCGGTTACCTGCCGCGCCTCAGCCGCCAGGGGTTCACCGGCCCGGTCTACTGCACCAAGCCGACCCGGGCCCTGCTCGGCGTCCTGCTGCCGGACGCCGCCCACCTGCAGGAGGAGGAGGCCCGCTACGCCAACAAGGAGGGCTACTCGCGCCACCGCCCGGCCCTGCCCCTGTTCCGGGTGGCCGACGCCCGCACCGCCCTGAGGCTCCTGCGGCCGGCACCGTTCGGCGCCTGGGTCGACCTGCACGCGGGCATCCGCTTCCGCTTCCACCGCCAGGGCCACATCCTGGGGGCGGCCGCGGTCGAGCTGGAGACCAAGGTCGCCGGGGGGGGGCGCAAGCGGGTGTACTTCTCCGGCGACGTCGGCCGCTTCGGCGTGCCCATCCTCCGCCAGCCCGAGTTCTACCCGGGCTCCGACCTGCTGTTCGTCGAGACGACCTACGGCGACCGCCTGCACGAGCAGAGCGACCCGCGGGAGGGGCTCGCGGCGGCCGTCAGCGAGGCGGTCGACCGCGGCGGGGTGATCCTCATCCCCGCCTTCGCCGTCGACCGCACCCAGGAGCTGCTCTACCTGCTGCACGAGCTGATGGTCGAGGAGGATGTCCCGCCGAAGCTGCCGATCTGGCTCGACAGCCCCATGGGCATCGAGGCGACGATGCTCTACAGCCGCTTCCCGGCGGAGCACGACGCCGAGATGCGGCAGTTCCTGTCCGAGCACACCAACCCGATCCTGCCGCCCTCGCTCCAGGTCACCCCGACCCCCGCCGACTCGCGGCGCCTCAACGACCTGCGCGGCACGGGCCTGATCATCTCCGCCTCCGGCATGGCGACTGGCGGCCGCATCATGCACCACCTCAAGCTCCGCCTGCCCGACCCTGCCACCACCGTCCTGTTCGCTGGCTACCAGGCGGAAGGGACGCTGGGTCGCCAGCTGGTCGAGGGCACGGACGAGGTCGAGATCCACGGCCAGCCGGTGCCGGTTCGCGCCCACGTCGCCCAGCTCTCGGGGCTGTCCGCCCACGCCGACGCGGAGGAGCTGACGCTGTGGTTGGCCCGCCGCGAGCAGGACCCGGAGCGGGTGCTCCTGGTTCACGGCGAGTACTCCGCCCAGCAGGCCTTCGCCGCGCGCCTCGAGCGCTCGCTGGGCTGGAGCAGCGAGATCCCCGAGATCGGCGACACGGTGGTGGTGTAGAACGCAGCGACGCCGCGCGGTCGCGCGGCGTCGTCCTCGGCGGCCTTGGCCCCGATTCGCCTACTCGGTCTTGCCGGGAGCCCCCTCCTCGGCCGGCGGCGGCTCGGCGGCACCCTCGGCTTCGCTCTTCTTGCCCCCGCCGAAGACGCCCTTGGCCCGCTCCATCAGCGACACCTTGCCGGGCTTCGCCGGAGCCTCGTCCTTGGACTTGAGCTGGTAGTCGACGAACTCGAGGATCGCCAGCTCCGCCCCGTCGCCCCGCCGCCGGCCGAGGCGGAGAATGCGGGTGTAGCCGCCCGGGCGGCCGGAGAAGCGCGGCGCGATCTCGCCGAACAGGCGGGAGACGACCTCCTTGTCCGGGACCACCGCCAGGGCCCTGCGGCGGGCGGCGAGGCTGCCGGTGCGGGCGAGCGTCACCATCCGCTCGGCCAGGGGTCGGACCTCCTTGGCCTTCGAGATCGTGGTGACGATCCTCTCGTGCACCAGCAGCGACGTCAGCTGATTGCGGAACATAGCCTTGCGGTGCGCGGAGGTGCGCCCGAGCTTGCGGCCAGACACTCGATGTCGCATGGGGTCACTCCAGCGGTCTAGATGTCGAGCTTCATCCCGAAGCCGAGGCCGAGCGCCTCGAGCTTCTCCCGCACCTCCTTGAGCGACTTCTCGCCGAAGTTGCGGATCTCGCTCATCTCCTTCTCGTCACGGGTGACGAGGTCACGGATGGTGCGGATGTTGGCGTTCTTGAGGCAGTTCATGGACCGGATGGTCAGCTCCAGGACGTCGATCGACTCGTCCAGGATGCTGCCCTCCGGGCCGGCGGGGCCGGGCGGGGGCTGCTGCGCGCCCGCGCCCAGAGCGAGCCGGGCGTAGATCTCCATGTGGCCCTGCACCAGCTGCGCCGCCTGCCCGAGCGCGTCCTCCGGGGTGATGGTGCCGTTGGTCCACACCTCGAGCACCAGCCGCTCGTAGTTGGTCATCCGGCCGAGGCGCGCCATCTCCACCCGGAAGTTGGCCTTGCGCACCGGCGAGTGGGCCGAGTCGACGGGGACGAAGCCGAGGCCGAGGTCCTCGGTCGCGTTCTCCTCGGCCTGCACGTAACCGCGGCCGCGGGCGACCCGCACCGTCATGCTCAGCTTGCCGTCCGCCGACAGCGTCGCGACGTGGACCTCGGGGTCGATCACCTCGACCAGGTGGGAGCCCTCGAAGGAGCTCGCCTTGACCTCGCCCGGGCCGCTCATCTCGACCGTCAGGAAGGCCGGCTCGAGGCCGTGGATCCTGAACGGGATCTTCTTGAGGTTGAGGATGATGTCGGTCACGTCCTCGACCACGCCGGGGACCGCCGAGAACTCGTGGTCGGCCCCTTCGATGCGGACCGCGGTGACGGCCGCCCCGGCCGTCGACGACAGCAGAGCCCGCCGCAGGGCGTTGCCGACCGTGGTCCCCCAGCCCCGCTCGAAGGGCTGGGCGAAGAAACGGGCGAAGGTCGGCGTGTGGCTCTCCTCCTCGAGTTGGACCTGTGCCGGAAGCTGGAAGTCGTGCCAGATCATGCCACCTCCACCCTAACGCGAGTAGAGCTCGACGATGAGCTGCTCCTGGATCGGGATGCGGATCTCCTCGCGGGTCGGCTGCTCAACCACCTTGCCGCGCATGGCCGCCGCGTCGAGCTCGAGCCAGGCCGGAATGCCCCGACCCTGGGCGAACTCCAGGGCCTCGGCGATGAGCCGGTTGCTGCGGCTCGACTCGTGCACCGCCACCTCCGCGCCGGCACGGACCCGGAACGACGGGATGTCCACCCGCCGGCCGTTGACCGTGATGTGGCCGTGGCGGACGAGCTGCCGGGCCTGCGCTCTGGAGGTCGCGAACCCGAGCGCGCACACCACGTTGTCGAGCCGGAGCTCGAGCAGGCGGAGCAGGGTCTCGCCGGTCACGCCCTTGCGGCGCGAGGCCTCGGCGAAGGTGCGGCGGAACTGCCGCTCGAGGACGCCGTAGATGCGACGCAGCTTCTGCTTCTCGCGCAGCTGCACGCCATAGGCCCGCGCCTTGCGGCGGCGGCCCGCGCCGTGCTGCCCCGGCGGCACGTTGCGCCGCTCGATGGCGCACTTCTCCTTGTAGCAGCGCTCCCCCTTGAGAAAGAGCTTCATGCCCTCACGACGACACAGACGGCAGACTGGCCCACGGTAGCGTGCCACGGTCGAATCTCCTTACACCCGCCGCCGCTTCGGCGGCCGGCAGCCGTTGTGCGGGATCGGCGTCACGTCGCGGATGCTGCGGATGTCGAGGCCGCACGCGGCCACCGCGCGGATCGCCGACTCGCGCCCGGGCCCCGGTCCCTTCACCCTCACGTCGACGCTGCGGACGCCGTGCTCCACCGCCTGCTCGGCGGCGTTCTTGGCGGCCAGCTGGGCAGCGTAGGGCGTTCCCTTGCGCGACCCCTTGTAGCCGATGCGCCCGCCCGAGGACCAGCACAGGGTGCCGCCGCCCGGGTCGGCGAAGGTGACGATGGTGTTGTTGAACGTGGCGTAGATGTTGGCCACGGCGTGGGGAACGATCCGTCGTTCCCGACGCGGCTTGCGTGCGCCCTTCCGCTCCTTGACCATACTCTGCCCCTACCTACTTCTTGCCGGCCTTCTTCTTGCCGGCGATCGCCTGACGGCGAGGTCCCTTGCGCGTGCGGGCGTTGGTGTGGGTGCGCTGGCCGCGAACCGGCAGGCCGCGGCGGTGGCGGATGCCGCGGTAGCTGCCGATCTCGATCAGCCGCTTGATGTTCATGGCGACCTCCTTGCGCAGGTCACCCTCCACCTTGCCTTCGTCCTGGATCACCCTCTGGACCCGCAGGATCTCGTCCTCGGACAGGTCCTTGACCTTGATCCCGTCGTCCACCCGGGCCTTGCCCAGGATGTCACGGGCGCGCGAACGGCCGATGCCGTAGATGTACGTCAGGCCGATCTCGACCCGCTTGTTGGCTGGCAGATCCACCCCGGCGATGCGTGCCATACAGCCTCCCCGATCAACCCTGGCGCTGCTTGTGCTTGGGGTTCTCGCAGATCACCCGGATCACGCCCTTGCGGCGGATGATCTTGCACTTCGTACACATGCGCTTGACCGACGGTCGCACCTTCATCGCCCGCTCCCTACCTGCTGGTTGCTTCCTTGAACCTGGTGGCCGAGTCCTTGTAGCGGTACACGATCCGCCCCCGCTTGAGGTCGTACGGGGACAGCTCCACCAGGACCTTGTCGCCGGGAAGAATGCGAATGAAGTGCTTGCGCATCTTTCCCGAAATGTGGGCAAGCACCTCGTGGCCGTTCTCGAGCTGCACCCTGAACATCGCGTTCGGCAGCGGCTCGACCACGGTGGCCACGACCTCGATCGGTTCTTCCTTGGCCATTCACTGTCTCCCGAGCCCGAGCACCCGGTGGCCGTCTCTGGTGACGGCCACCGAGTACTCAAAATGGGCTGCGAGCTTACCGTCCTCGGTCCTGGCTGTCCAGCCGTCGGCGTCGACCAGGACGCGGTAGCTCCCGTCGGTCACCATCGGCTCGATGGCGATCACCAGGCCCTCCTTCAGCAGCGGCCCGTGCCCGGCCCGGCCGTAGTTGGGGACCTGCGGCTCCTCGTGCAGGGAGCGGCCGATGCCGTGCCCGACGAAGTCCCGCACCACCCCGTACCCGGCGCCCTCGGCCCGGCGCTGGACCGCGGCGCTGACGTCACCCAGACGGTTGCCGGGCCGGACCTGGGCGATGGCGTCGTCGAGACACTGGCGGGTGGTGGCGATCAGCCGTTGCGCCCCCCGGCTGGCCTGACCGACCGCGAAGGTCGCCGCCGCGTCACCGTAGAAGCCGTCCATCAGCACGCCGCAGTCGACGCTGACGATGTCGCCCTCAGCCAGGCGGGTGGAACGGCCCGGGATGCCGTGGACGATGACGTCGTTGAGCGAGACGCACAGGGTCGCGGGGTAGCCGCGGTACCCCTTGAACGCGGGCAGGCCACCCTCCGCCGCGATCATCTCCTCGGCGAGCTCGTCGAGCTCGGCGGTGGAGACGCCCGGGCGCGCCGCCTCCTCGACCGCGCGCAGCACGGCCAGGACCAGCCGGTTGGCCCGGTCCATGGCCTCGAGCTCGGTGGCCGACTTGAGCAGGATCATGCGCCCACCGGGACGGCCACGACCTCGGCCACGGACCTGGCCAGCTCGGCCTGCGGCCGGCTGCCGTCCAGCTCCTGGAGCAGGCCCCGCTCTCGGTACACGTCGATCACCGGCGAGGTCTGCTGGTGCCAGATCCGGAGCCGGCGCCGGAGCACCGCCCC
>CAYTJW010000049.1:0-15647 GCA_964438135.1 uncultured Thermoanaerobaculia bacterium | reverse complement strand
GCTCGGCGCCTACCCCCTCGGCCCGCCGCGGCCGTCGCAGAAGTACGGGACCTTCATCCCGGTCGACTACCCGACGCCGGCGCAGCGGCGGCAGGGCTACACCGGCAGCGCCATCGGCATCCACGGGCCGCCCCGCGACAGCCGCGACGCCGGCCTCGCCAACGTCGCCGACGACTGGACCCTGGGCTGCGTCGCCGTGGCCGACGACCCGACCATCCGCGCCGTCGCCGCCTGGGTCCGCGCCCACCCCGGGGTCGGGGTCGTGATCGAGTAGGTCGCTGCCGCCGGCGGCGCGCCGACCAACCCGTATCCGTACCCGTATCCGTATCCGTATCCGTATCCGTACCCGTCGGGGACGGTCTCCTCCGCCGCCGGTCACCACCCGCGGGCCGCCCTGCCGTCGGCCGCGGGATCGGGCTCGGACCGCCGTACAATGGCCGCGTGGACCCGCACGGGGACCGCCCGCCGCGCCCGCCGCGCCTCGGCCGCACCCTGCTGGTCCTGGCCCCGATCCACCTGGTCGTGTTCCTGTCCCTCTACCTCGGCCTGCTGGCGCTGGTCCGGCGGGAGGTCCGGATCAGCCACGCCGAGTCGGCCCGGGTCCTGGCCGACGTGGTGGTGGAGGACCTCCACCCGCTCATGATCTCCGCGCTGCCGCGCGAGATCCACGCCGGCCTGACCCGTTTCAGCGCCGCCCACAGCCTCGTCAGCCTGGGCCTGTTCGACGAGAAGGGCGTCCCTCTCACCCGCGCGGGCCCGCCCGACCCGGCGGTGGCGGCCTTCCTCGCCTCGCCCGACCACGGCCAGTTCGAGCTCAGGCCGGCCAACCCGGGCTGGACCTTGCACGGCATCGTCGCCGTCCGCTCGGTCGGGGCCTGCACCAGCTGCCACCCGGACGGCTCGCTGCTCGGCGCCGCCGTGATCGGCTACGACGTCTCCGCCACCATGAGCGCCGCCCAGAGCCGGCTGGCGCGCGGCCTCGGCGGGGTGGTCCTGGCCTGGCTCGGCCTGGTCGCGGCCCTGGCCGTGGCCACCCGCGGCGCCGTCCGGCGGACGGTCGAGCGCCTTCGCGCCGAGGCCAACGCGGCCGACGGGGGCGCGGCTCTGCCCGGGGTGCCCCGGCTGGTCCTCGACCCGGTCTCGGCCGAGCTCTACGCCTCCCTGCGCGACGTGCTGCGGTCGCAGCGGGAGCGCGACGAGCAGGTGGCGTCGCGCCTGTCCCACACCGACCGGCTGGCGTCGCTCGGCCAGCTCGCCGCCGGCCTGGCGCACGAGATCAAGAACCCGGTCGCCGGTCTCCAGGGCGCGCTCGAGATCCTCCGCGACGAGACCGGGGAGGAGCCCCGCCGCGAGCTCTACGAGCAGATGATCGCCGAGACGCGGCGGGTCAACGCGACCGTCCAGTCCCTGCTCCACTTCGCCCGCCCCAGCCGGCCGCAGCGGGTGGCCACCGACGTCCCGGAGCTGCTCGGCGACCTCGCCCGGCTGATGGCGCCGGGTCTGAGGCGACGGCAGATCGCGCTCGACGTCGAGGCGGCGCCCGGGCTGCCGGCGTTCGCCCTCGACCCGGCCCAGATCCGCCAGGTGCTGGTCAACCTGGTCAACAACGCCGCCGAGGCGATGGAGCAGGGGGGCGGTCGGGTCGTCCTCAGGGCCGCCGCCCTGCCCGAGCAGGGGGGCCTGATCCTGGCGGTGGAGGACGACGGGCCCGGCATCCCCGCGGACACCGCGGCCCGCATCTTCGAGCCGTTCTTCACCACCAAGCACTACGGCACCGGCCTCGGCCTGGCGGTCGCCCGCAGCCTGGTCGCCCAGCACGGCGGCCGCGTCGAGCTGCGCACGGCGCCGGGCGAGGGCACCAGCTTCCTGATCGTGCTGCCGACCGCGGCGTCGCCGGCGCCGCGGGAGGGGTGAGCGCGGAATGCCGTCCGGGACCGGGCGGTTGTCGCCCACCGGGGCACCGCGTCACAGCCGACCGGGGGCAGCCGTGCGCGGTGAAGGGAGAGCCCGTTGGCGCTGATCCTGCTGGTCGAGGACGAGAGACTGCTGCGCTGGTCGCTCTGCCGGCGCCTGGAGAAGAACGGCCACCGCGTCCACCAGGCCGCCTCCCTGGCCGAGGCGGCCGAGCACCTGCGCAGCCACCAGCCGGACCTCCTGCTGCTCGACCTCCGCCTCCCCGACGGCCACGGCCTCGACTTCTTCCAGGCCAACCGGGACCGTCTCGAGGGCGCCGCGGTGCTGGTGATGACCGCGGTCGGCGAGGTCGAGGACGCGGTGCGGGCCATGAAGCTCGGGGCGCGCGACTTCCTGACCAAGCCGATCGAGCACGAGGCGCTGGTCGAGCTGGTCGACCGCTCGCTCGACCAGCGCTCGACCGAACTCGAGGCCGCCGGCTCGCGATCGGCCCGGGAGCGCCGCCTCGAGGTCGAGGTCATCGCCCACTCCGAGGCGTTCCGCCGCACCCTCGAGATCGCGGCTGACGTCGCCCGCTCCGACGTCCGCACCGTCCTCGTCCAGGGCGAGAGCGGCACCGGCAAGAACCTCCTCGCCCGCCACCTGCACGCCACCTCCCGCCGCCATGCCCGGCCCATCCTGGAGGTGAGCTGCGCCGCCATCCCCGAGCAGCTGCTGGAGAGCGAGCTGTTCGGCCACGAGCGGGGCGCCTTCACCGACGCCAAGCTGACCAAGCGCGGCACCTTCGAGCTGGCCGACAACGGCACGGTGGTGCTGGACGAGATCGGCGAGCTCAAGCCGTCCCTGCAGTCCAAGCTCCTCCACGCCCTCGAGGAGCGCTACTTCCGCCGCGTCGGCGGGGTACGGGAGATCCACGTCGACGTGTGCGTGGTCGCCCTCACCAACCGTGACCTCAAGACGATGGTGCGGGACGGGTCCTTCCGCCAGGACCTGTACTTCCGGGTCAACGTCTTCCCCATCGTCGTGCCGCCGCTGCGCGAGCGCCGGGACGACATCCTGCCCCTGGCCCGGCACTTCCTGCGCGCGGTCGCGGGCAAGCTCGGCCGGGCCTGCGAGGGCTTCACCCGCGAGGCCGAGAACGCCCTCCTCGCCTACTCCTGGCCGGGCAACGTCCGCGAGCTGCGCAACGCCGTCGAGCGGGCGGTCATCCTCGAGCGCGAGCCCGTGGTGGGGTGCCGATCGCTGCTCCTCGACACGCCCTTGGACCTCCTCCACGGCTACCCGTGCGACGCCCCGGCCAGCATCGTCCCGCTCGAGCAGCTGGAGGACCTGATGGTGAGCCGGGCGATGGCCGCGACCGCCGGCAACCAGACCCGCGCCGCCGAGCTGCTCGGCATCACCCGCGACCAGCTCCGCTACCGGCTCAAGAAGAGGCGCGGTGCGGCGGCCCACGACGACCCCGCCGGCGCCGGCCCGGGAGACGGAGCCGACAGCTGACCGCTCCCGGTCGGGCCTGGCCCGCGAGTTGCAGCGCCACCGCCCAGGGGGCAGGGGTGGCGCTCATCCTGGTGGTCGAGGACGAGGCGTTGCTGCGGTGGTCGCTGGTTCGCCGCCTCGAGGGGGTCGGCCACCGTGTGCTGCAGGCCGGCTCGGCCGCCGAGGCCCGGGCCGCGCTCGCTGACGGCGCCCCCGACCTGCTCATCCTCGACCTGTCCCTGCCGGACGGCGACGGCCTGGACTTCCTCGAGGCGTGCCGGGACCTCCTCGGCCCGGCGGTCGTCATGGTCACCACCGCGGTCGGCGAGGCCAGCGACGCGGCGCGCGCCGCGCTGCTCGAGGTCAGCGAGTTCCTGACCAAGCCGGTGCCGCACGACGAGCTGGTCCGCCTGGTCGACCGCCACTGCCACCCGGCGCACCCGCGCTGAGGCGCCCCACCCGCGAGAACTTCCCCAGCCTGGGGCACGCCGTGGGTGAAAACACCCACCGCCGTCGACCACCGCTGGCGAGACCGCGCCGGACGGGCCGGCAGGTGCCACCCCCTCCCACAACCGGCCACTCTCAGAACCGGCACGGGAGTTGCTATCCTGTCCGCACAAGGGCACACCGCGCATGGTTGGCCCGCGCAGACCAAGGAGGGGACGATGCTCTCGATTCCGCGTGCAGTGGCGCTCCTGGCGGTCGCAGCCACCGCCGTCGCCGGCCCGATCGTGCTCCACCGCGTCGAGATGGCGACCGACGCACCGACTGCGGTCACCTACTCGACGCACCAGAAGGAGTTCTACCTCACCGCGGAGGAGAAGGAGTGGATCCGACCCGGCCTGCAGGTCGTGGTCGAGAGCCTCGACATCCCGGCCGACCGCCGGGCGGTGGTCGGGCTCCGCTTCGTCGACGACCTCGGCCAGCCGCTCGACCGGGCCGGGGTCATCACCCCCGGCGCGATCAGCGCCAGCTTCGTGCTGGCCTGGTACGACGGCGCGAGTGGCCGCTACACCGCCTACACCACCCGCAACGCGACCAGCCCGATCACGGGCGTCACCGCGGTGCAGGCCTCGGCTGACAGCGGCGGCACCTGGCAGGACCTCGAGGTCGGGCGGGCGCAGTACACCTTCCGCACGGCGCTGCCGGACGGGTTCGACGCCAGCCGCACGCACACGCTCGGCATCTACGCCACCCGGAACCTCACCTCCATCGTCGGCAAGTCCTACTACGACAACGTGCTGCACGACTTCCGGCCCGACGGCGAGGAGCTGGTCGAGCAGTGGGGCTCGATCGCCGACGCCACCTGCAACGCCTGCCACGACCAGCTCGCCCTGCACGGCGGCTCGCGCCAGGCGGTCAAGCTCTGCGTCACCTGCCACAGCCCGCAGACCATTGACCCCGACACCGGCAACACCGTCGACATGGCGGTGATGACCCACAAGATCCACATGGGCGCCAACCTGCCCAGCGTCCAGGCCGGCACGCCCTACGTCATCATCGGCCACCAGCAGTCGGTGCACGACTACTCCGACATCCTGTTCTCCCAGGACGTGCGCAACTGCGCCACCTGCCACACTCCCGACGCCGCCGACGGCCACATCTGGTACTCCCGCCCGACCCGCGCCGGCTGCGCCGCCTGCCACGACGACGTCGACTGGGAGACCGGCGCCAACCACGCCGCCGGGCCGCAGGCGGACGACGACGCCTGCGCCTCCTGCCACCAGCCCGAGGGCGAGCGCGAGTTCGACGCGTCGGTCAAGGGCGCCCACACCATCCCGACCAAGTCGACCCAGCTCGCCGGCCTGGTGATGGAGATCCTCGACGTCGCCGGCGCCGTGCCGGGCGGCAACCCGACCGTCACCTTCCGCCTCACCAACGGCGACGGCAGCCCGGTCGAACCCGCCAGTCTCAACAGCCTGCGCCTGCTCCTGGGCGGGCCGACCACCGACTACGCCGAGTACTACCGCGACAACGCCATCGGCGCCACCGTCTCGGGCGGCGTCGCCACCTTCACCACCACCAGCACCATCCCGGAGGACGCGGTCGGGACCTGGGTCTTCAGCGCCGACGCGTACCGCAACGTCACCATCGACGACGGCTCCGACGCGGGCGCGACGGTGCGCGAGGCGGCGATGAACCCGATCTTCTACGTCGCCGTCACCGACGCCGAGCCGGTCGCCCGCCGCCAGGTGGTGACCGACGAGAAGTGCAACGTCTGTCACGACCAGCTCGCCCTGCACGGCGGTCAGCGCTACAAGGTCGAGGAGTGTCTGGTCTGCCACAACCCCAACGAGGACGACGCGGCGGTCCGCCCGGCCGAGGAGATGCCGGCCGAGTCGGTGCACATGAAGTGGATGATCCACCGCATCCACACCGGCCACGAGCTGGTCAACGACTTCACCGTCTACGGCTTCCAGGGCAGCGTCCACAACTACAACCACGTCGGCTACCCCGGCGACCGCCGCAACTGCGAGGCCTGCCACGTCGCCGGGAGCTACAGCGTGCCGCTGCCCGAAGGCTCGCTCGAGACTCCCACCCCCCGCGACTGGTACAGCCCGATGCAGCCGGCCGCCGCCGCCTGCCTGTCCTGCCACAGCTCGGTCGACGCCGCCGCCCACGCCTACGTCAACACCGCGCCGTTCGGCGAGTCCTGCGCGGCCTGCCACGGCGACGACCGCGAGTTCTCGGTCGAGGCCGTCCACGCCCGCTGAGCAGACCGACCGCTCGGACGAAAGGTGGGACCGGAATGAGAGACCACTGCCACGAACCGGGCCTCAAGGCCGGGGTGCTGGCCCTCCTGCTCGTCGCCGCGGTCGCGGCCGTCGCGCCCGCCGAGGAGGCGGAGACGCCGCCCTGCGCCGACTGCCACGACGAGGTCGCGGCGGCGTTCGCCCGGACGCCGCACGGCCTCTCCTCGAAGGCCGTCAGCTGCGTCAGCTGCCACTCGGGCGGCGCCCAGCACGTCGAGGCCGGCGGCGACGCCAGCCTGATCGGCACGCCGGCGGGCGCGGCCGGGGCGACGGTGTGCGCCTCCTGCCACGGCTCGAGCCTGCACCGCGGCTGGGGCGGCGCCACGCCGGCCCACGCCGAGGGCGGCGTCCACTGCACCGACTGCCACGGCGTGCACCAGGCCGCAGCGAGGCCGCGCGCGCTGCTCCGGCAGGAGCCCGAGGCGCTGTGCGCCTCCTGCCACCCGGCCGAGGTCGGCGACTTCATGCGCCCGTACGGCCACCGTCTCGACCGGGCCGGGCTGCAGTGCGTGTCGTGCCACGACCCCCACGCCGGCTCAGGGACGGACAGCCTGCGCGTCGACCGGTCCGGCGACGGGCCGTGCGTCAGCTGCCACGCCGAGAAGCGTGGCCCGTTCGTGTTCCCCCACCCCGGCGACGGCGCCGGCGACGGGGCCGACGGCTGCCTGCGCTGCCACCAGGCCCACGGCTCGTCCAACCCGATGCAGCTCACCCGCGCCAGGGTCGACCAGCTCTGCCTGGAGTGCCACAGCCCGCTCGGCGGCGACACCCTCGGCTCGCAGCCGCCCTCGCTGCACGACCTGCGCAGCCCGCGCTACCGCAACTGCACCGTCTGCCACGTGGCCGTGCACGGCTCTCAGAGCTCGCCGGCGCTGCTCAAGTAGGAGGCGGGACATGCACACGCGCACGCTCTCTGCTGCTCTCCTCGCCTCCCTCGCGCTGCTCGCGGCACCGGCCCTGCGGGCCCAGACCGACAGCACCGACCTGTCCGTCGAGCTCGGCTACCAGTGGCTCGACGTCAACGGCAACGAGGACATGTACCGCACCCAGGTCAACGACGACGACGGCTTCGTCCTCCGCGACCTGTCCCTGACCACGATCACGGACGGCGGCCTGTTCGACCAGCTGCGGGTCGACGCCGCCGGCTTCGGCGGCCACCCCAACGGCCGCTTCCGGCTCGAGGCCTCGAACGAGCTCTACCGCCTCGGCCTCGGCTACTCGCAGATGGACTCGTTCAGCGCCCTGCCGGCCTGGGCCAACCCCTTCGTCGACGACCTCGTCCTGCCGGGCCAGCACACCTGGGACCGCCGCCGCGACACCCTCGACCTCGAGCTCGAGCTGATGCCCGGCAACGCGGTGTCGCCGCTGGTCGGCTACCGCTGGACCTCGGTCGACGGCGACCGCCTCACGACCCGCCACGTCGGCCAGGACGAGTTCCGGCTCCAGTCCGACCTCGAGGAGACCGAGGAGGAGCTGTACGCCGGTCTGCGCTTCGCCGCCGGCGGCTTCGCCGGCCAGGTCACCCAGGGCTGGCGCGACGCCAGCGGCCGGGAGCGGCTGACCCTGGTCCCCGGGGCGGGCGGCGGCAACGGCTCGCGGCCGGTGCTGGGCACCGACGTGGCCCTCGACGACCTCCTGCGCGAGGTCGAGACCGAGACCGACACGCCGGTCACCACCGCCGCCGTCGACGGCCGCGTCGGCGACCGGCTGCGGCTGCAGGCGGCCTTTGCCTACGCCGACGCCGAGAGCGACACGACCGACTCCGAGCTGCTGTCCGGCAGCCTGGTCTCGTTCGCCCTCAGCCGCTACTTCGCCGGCCTCGACGAGTCGGTGTCGGCGCACGCCGCGAGCCCCTCGTGGCGCGGCAACCTGGCCGCCGGCTTCGACCTCACCGACACCGTCACGGTCGACGCCCGCTACCAGGTCCGGGACCGCGAGCTGGACGGCTGGGCCCTGATCTCCAGCCTCTACCTCGAGACGCTCAACTTCTCCGGCGCCGACCCGCGCGACGTCGAGCAGCTGGTCGAGGCCTCGACCGGGCTCGACCGCACCGACTCCCTCGCCAGCCTGCGGATCTCGGCGCGGGAGCTCGGGCCCTTCGTGCTGTGGGGCGAGTACGGCCTCGCCGACACCGACCTCGAGGTGTGGCAGGACGCCGCGTCGATCGTCGTCCCCGGCGCCCAGGAAGGGCGCTTCGAGCGGCAGGTGGACAGCTACTCCGCCGGGCTCGGCTTCGACCTCGGCGGGATCGACGCCAGCCTCGACTGGCGCGCCGAGGACGCCGACGACGTGGTCCTGCGCACCGACTTCGCCGCGCGCGACCGCTACCGCCTGCGCCTGGGCTGGAAGCTCGGCACGACCCTGCGCGTGGTCGGCACCGCCGAGCAGCTCGAGGCCGACAACGCCGCCGCCGACACCCTCTACGACGCCTCCACCGACCGCTACGCCATCGAGGTGCTGGTCAGCCCCTTCGACCAGCTCACCTTCCGCTTCGGCTACGACAGCTACGAGACGACGAGCGAGGTCCTCGTTCGACGGCCGCACGACTTCGGCCTCGAGACCTCGGTCTACGACGAGGAGGGCGAGGCCCTGGAGGGCAGCCTGACCTGGACCTTCCACCGCTTCTCCGCCGACCTGGGGTACTCCTCCTACGAGAACCAGGGCAGCTTCCCCTTCCAGCTCGACCACGCCTTCGCCCGCCTCGGCTTCGACCTGACCGAGAAGGTCGGCGTCGCCGGCGAGCTCGAGACCTACGACTACTCGGAGGACCTCTTCGCCCCGGCCGACTTCGACTCGACCCGCTACGGCGCCTTCGTGCGCCTGCGGCTGTAGTCCGGTTCTCTCGGGAGCCCCGCGGCTCTCTCCCTCCTTCCGGTTCGCACACCTCGGCGGGGGCCTGTGGCCCCCGTCCTCTTTCTCGGCCCCGCGCGACCTCGGCCGGCCGCGCCATCCGGTGGTACGATCGACCCGTGCGGGTCGCAGCGCCCGGCGCCCGGCACGGATCGGTCTCGGCCCCAGGGAGGTGACCACCATGGCGTCGTCGACACCCACGAACCGGCGTTCCCAGGCTCTCGCCACGATCGCGTTCGGCCTCGCGCTGCTCGCCGGCGCGACCCTGCCCGCCCAGGACGGCGGCGGCGCACCCTACGGGGTGGCGCCCTGGCAGGCGCAGCAGGCGGTCAAGGACTTCGTCCAGGGCTGGGTCAACCAGCAGGTGCTGACCAACGACTACAGCACGGTGCGGGTGAAGATCTCGAACCTGACCCGGGTCTACAACCCGGACACGGGGTGGATCGTGGTGGCGCAGTTCGAGGGCGCCGTGGTCCCCGACACCTACACCGAGGACCAGGAACAACCCTACTTCTTCGGCGTGCTGCGCATCAGCGCCGACGCCGACGGGGTGGTGCAGGAGGCGGTGGTCAACGAGGGCCAGGGGCTGATGCAGGGCACCATCACCAGCGCATTCCTGCACGGCGAGCTGCCCAAGGTGGAGGACGCCGGCGACTGGACCGACTGGGGCGGCGAACCGGACCTCGCCCCGGACCCCGGCCCGCCCCTCACGCAACCCGGCCAGGGGATGCCGGCCGCCGGCGAGGCCGAGGGCTCCGGGCCCTTTGGCGGCGGTCCGGTGGTCGTCGGCGGCACCGTCTCCACCGCCCCTCCCGACGGCTACGCGCCGCCGCCGCCCCCGCCCGACCCGAGCCCGGCCGAGAACGAGCTCGCGCGCCTCGCCGAGCAGGTCAAGGTGGCGCAGACGCGCTGCAACCAGACCCAGGACCCGCGGGACTGCGAGGAGTACCAGCGCCTCTACCAGGAGTGGGCGGCCAGGCTGCGGGGGGAGTGACGCCGGGGCCTTCGCGCCGGCCCTCCGCCCTCACGGCACGGTCGCCGACCAGCCCCCGGTGGCGCCGCTCTCGAACCCGTCGAAGAACACCCCCAGCACGCGCACCCGCAGGCCGTTGCCGAAGCTCGTGACCCACAGCTGGCCGGGGTCGTGGGGGTCGTGGAACAGCCGCAGCGGGTGGCGGAAGGGGTAGTCCTCGACCCGGGCGAAGGCGGGCTGGGCGGCGTCCAGGTCGGGGGTGTGCCACAGCCCCTCGGTCTCCGTGGTCACCCAGGCCGACCCCGGGTCGGTCGGGGAGACGGTCACCGACTCGACCCGGTAGAGGTCGCTCGCGCGGCTCCAGCTCGCGCCCCGGTCGCTGGTGCGGTAGAGCCCGCCGACCTCGTTGGGGGGCGCGCCCCAGTGGCTGAACACCGCCGCGTACCAGGTCGCCTGGGTCGGGTCGTGCGGGTCGACCACCACGTCCTTGGTCCAGCGCCGCATCCCCGGGTCGGAGCGGTCGAGCCAGGAGCCGCCGCCGTCGGTGGACAGGAACACGCCCGAGCTCTCGGTGAAGGCGCCGTTCGAGTCGCGGCGGCCGGAGTAGCTGGCGAGGATGGCCCCGTCGGCGAGCACCGTCACCACCAGCGGGTGGCCCTCGGTCCGCGGTGGGGCGGCGAGGCGAGCCCAGGTCGCCGCGCTCCCCTGGCCGAGCTGGTGGGTGACGTACACCCCGCCCTCGGTCGAGTGCACCACGCTGGCGTACAGGCTGTCTCCGTCGGTGGGGTCCACGGCCAGCCACACCACCGGGTGGCCGAGGTCGTGCAGCTGCGCCCAGGTCGCGCCGGCGTCGGTCGAGGTCACGACGGACCCGGAGCCGCCGTCGATGCGGCCGTCCGCGAGGTAGGTGCTCTGGTAGAGGTCGTGCACCGACGAGGTGGCGGCGAAGAGGGCGCCGGTCGTGGGATGCTGGACCACGTGGTAGGTGGTGTTGTGCGGCAGGCCGAGGGCCGAGCCGGCGGTCCAGGAGCGGCCGCGGTCGGTCGAGCGCAGGCCACGGATGTCGGTGAAGGACGCCACCAGCTCGTCGCGGCTGGCCCAGTGCAGCGCCCACGCCGAGGTGTCCTCGAGGCCGTTGCCCGTGTACGCCAACCCCGGCGGGGTCGGCGCGCCGGCCGGGTTGGTGTCCTGCGGCCGAACGTAGGCCGCCCGCCAGCTGGCGCCGCCGTCGGTGGTGACGTGGGCGTAGCCGAGGTCGGAGAGGATGGCGCGGTTCTCCTCGTGCGGCGCCACCGCGAAGCCGAGGGCGTACTCGCCGTACCACCAGTCGGTGTCGCCGCCGGCACCGCTCCAGCCGGTGGCGACGTTGCCGTTGCCGGCGGTGTCAAGCACCGACGCCCAGCTCGCGCCGCCGTCGGTGGTGCGGAAGACGACCGGGGCCGAGGTGTCGCCGTCGCCGCCGGCGAGCCAGGCGACGTCGAGGTCGTCCGAGGCGGTGGCGACGAAGAACGGGTGGGCCCCGCCCGCGATGCCGCTCGTGACCCGCGCCCAGGTGGTTGCCGGCGGGTCGAGCCGGTAGACCCCGGCATAGCTCCAGTGCTCGCCACCGGTGATGCCCGGCCAGACGCTGCCGGCCGCCAGGGTCACGGCGTAGAGGCGCACCGCGCCCCCCTCCCGGGCGCCGGCCATGGACACCATCTCCTCGTCGGCCGGGATGCCGCTGACCGCGGCCGGGGCGAAGGTGCCGCCGCCGTCGGTCGAGAGCAGCAGCCCGTCGCGGGCGCCGGCCCAGACCTTCGCGCCGTCCCAGAGCACGCCGGCGACGTGCTCGTCCGGCGCGGAGTGGACGGCGGCGAAGCTCGCGCCGCCGTCGCTGGAGGAGAACAGCTCCGAGTACGACGCCAGCAGGAGGCGCTCGGTCGAGGCCGGGTCTGCCCACAGGGTGTACGCCTCGCCCCAGGTCGGGTCCGTCGCCAGCGCCGCCCAGGTTGCCCCGCCGTCGGTGCTGCGCACCGGCGTCCGCAGGTCGTCGCCGAGGTCGACCGCGTACAGCCGGCTCGGGTCCGAGGTGAAGCGCACCTGGGTCTCCACCCCTCCCTGCAGCCGGGCGAAGTGGAGGGTCGTCCAGCTCGCGCCGAAGTCCGCGGAGCGGAACACCGCGCTCATGTCGGTGGCGAGGAAGACCAGGTTCGGGTCGTGCGGGCTGATCGACGGCGAGTAGAGCGCCCCGCCGCCGCCGATGCCGCGCGACTCCCACTCCCAGGCGGCGACCGGGGAGGTCGCCAGGAGGGCCAGGGACGTGGCGCAGAGCAGGGAGCGACAGGGCAGGGGCTTTGCCATCATGACCTCCGGCCGGGACGCGCCTCCAGCAGACACGGCGCGGGCGGCCGGCGCCGTGACCGCCGTCACGGGCAGCCGGGCGCTTGCGGCCGGCGGCCCGAGGGGCGATCATGGCGCATGCACGAGCCGACGCCCACCCGCCCCGTCGCCGCCTTCGCCCCGCACAACCGGGACCTCGTCGAGCAGCTGCGTGACGACGACCCCGCGGCCAGGCTCGACGCCCTGGCCGAGGTCGGCGAGCTCGACGACGAGACCGCCGGCGAGCTGCTGCGGCTCCTGGCCGCCGACCCGGACGAGCGGGTTCGGGCCGCGGCCGCCATCGCCCTCGGCCCGACCCTCGAGATCTGCAGCGCCGAGCTCGACGACCACGGTCGACTCGCCACCGGCGACGACCCGGAGCTCGGCCCGCCCCTGACCCAGGCCGCCTTCGAGCGGGTGACCGCGGCCCTGCGCGACCTCTACCACGACCCCACCGCGCCCGAGGTGGTGCGGCGGCGGGCGCTCGAGGCGGCGGTCCGCTGTCCCGCCCCCTGGCAGGTGGGCGCGATCCGCGCCGCCGCCGCCTCCGCCGACGGCGGCTGGCAGCTGACCGCGATCTTCGCCATGGGCTTCTGCACCGAGGCCGACTTCGCCGGCGAGATCGAGCGTGCCCTGCGCGGCCCGTCCGTGGAGCTGCGGCGCGAGGCGCTCCTCGCCGCCGGCCAGCGCGGCCTCGACCACCTCCGACCCGAGGTCATCGCCGTGGCCTCCGACCGGCAGGCCCCGCCCGCGCTGCGCTGCGCCGCGGTCGAGTCGCTCGGGTCCCTCGGCGACGAGGACACGGTCGAGCTGCTCCAGTCGCTCGCCGAGGCGCGCGACGCCGACCTCCGGGCGGCGGCCGAGGAGGCCCTGGCGCGGCTCGAGCTGGCCCTCGTGGTTGACCTCGACGACGACGGGGAGTGGGACGAGGACGAGGACGAGCGCTGACCTCGCGCTGGCCGGCGCCCCACCCGCGCCCCGGCCACCGCCGGCCGCGCCCCCAGGGTCAGCTCGAGCGGGGCGCGGGGCGGTAGAGCGCGACCGCGGCCCGCACCTCGTCCGCCACCCGCGCCCGCAGCTCGGCGGGCTCCAGCGCCTCGCAGTGGCCGCCCCAGCCGAGCACCCAGGGGAGGATCTCGACCGTGGCGGCGACGCGCACGCTCATCACCACCCCGCCGTCCGCCTGCGCCTCCAGGCGCTGGCTCGGGTGCCAGCGGGTCTCGCCGACCCGCCGCGCCACGACGGCGTCGAAGCGGAGCCGCACCTCGACCGGGTCCTCGTCGGACAGCCACACGCCCCACACCCGGTCGAGCCGCTCGAGCAGGTCGGCCGACGGCGGCGGGACGAAGGTCGCCAGGGTCAGCTCCGCCTCCTGCACCCGGTCGAGCTTGAGCACCCGCAGCTCGCCCGGGGGGTCGGCGCGACCGACCGCGTAGAGGCCGGGCCCGAGCACCGCCGGCTCGAGCAGGTACGGGCGCAGCTCGCACCAGAACGGCTCGCCGCGGCGGGGGTGGTAGCGCAGGCGGACCACCCGCGACAGCGCCCAGCCGTGGGCCAGGGCGGTGAAGATGGCGGCCGCCCTGGCGTTGCCGCGCTGCACCACGCGGTCGACCAGGTGCTCGAAGGGGCGTCGCACCTCGGCCGGCATCACCGCCGCCAGCTTGGTCACCGCGCCCCGCACCGCCGGGTGGGGCGCGCCGCCCTTGGCCCCCGGCCGGGCCGAGCCGGGCTCGGCCGGCGCCGCCTGGGGGTCGTCCGAGTGCTGCAGCAGCAGCCGGGCGGCGAGGTAGATGGCGGTGGCTTCCTCGAGCAGGAAGCGGACCGGCAGCACCTGCAGCCGGGCGCCGTCCACCAGCCGCCAGCCGCGACCGTCGCGGACCACCGGCAACAGGCCGCTGCCGGAGAGCTCGGTGACGTACTTGCGCACCGTCCGCTGGGCGATGCCGAGCTGGCTCGCCAGCGCGGCCGAGGTCAGGACGCGGGCCGGGCGGCGCCAGAACGCAAGCTGCAGCTCGACCAGCCGCCCGGCCTTGGTCAGGGAGTCGGCGAACATCGGCGCCCCTCCAGCTGCGGCCCAGAGTACCACGCACGCCTCCCGTTCCCGCGCCCGCGCCCGCTGCGTCGGGCGGGTCGGCCGCCGAATCCACTGCCCGCCTCGGGTACAATCGGCCCGTGCGGCCCGGCGACCTGGTGGCCAACCGCTTTCGCCTCGAGGCCTTGGCCGGCCTTGGCGGCATGGGTACGGTGTGGCGGGGGCTCGACGCCGCCACCGGCCAGGCAGTGGCGGTCAAGCTGCTGCCGCCGCGACCGGGCTGGGAGTCCGACCGGCTGCTGCGCGAGGCGCGGGTCCTGTCCGAGCTGCACCACCCCGGCATCGTCCGCCACGTCGCCCACGGCCTCACCGCCGACGGCGTGCCGTTCCTGGCCATGGAGTGGCTGGAGGGGGAGAGCCTGGCCCACCGCCTCCACCGCGCCGGTGTCACCGTCGACGACAGCATGGCGGTGGTGGCGTCGGTCGCCGACGCCCTCGCCCTGGCCCACGAGCGCGGCGTCGTCCACCGCGACGTCAAGCCCTCCAACCTCTTCCTGGTCTCGGGCGACGCCACCCGGGTCAAGGTCCTCGACTTCGGCATCGCCCGCCTGACCCAGGCGACCGTGGCCATGACCCAGACCGGCATGGTGCTCGGCACGCCGATGTACATGGCCCCCGAGCAGGCGCGGGGCGAGCGCGACGTCGACTGCCGCGCCGACGTCTTCGCCCTCGGCTGTGTCCTCTACGAGTGCCTGACCGGCCAGCCGGCCTTTGCCGGCGACCACCCGGTGGCCGTGCTGGCCCGCATCCTGCTCGAGGAGCCGCCGCTCCCCAGCTCGCTCGAACCGGCCGTGCCGGCGCCGCTCGACGCCCTGGTCCGCCGCATGCTGGCCAAGGACGCCCGCGACCGCCCTGCCAACGGCGCCGCCGTGGCCGCCGAGATCCGCCAGCTGCCGCTGACCGGTCGGGCCACCGCCGCCCCACCGGCAACCGCCGCTCGCGCCCTGACCGAGGGGGAGCAGCGGTTGCTGTCGGTGGTCCTGGTCTCGGTCGAGGACCCCCAGCCGGTGGCGAGCGACGACGGGCCGACCCTGTCCCGCGCAGTGGCCGCCGAGACGCTGACCCTCGCCCGCCGCTCGGCCGCCGCCTTCGGCGCCCGCCTGGAGCAGCTCGCGGACGGGTCCCTGGTCGCGACCCTGACCGGGCGCGGGGTGGCCACCGACCAGGCGGCGCAGGCGGCGCGCTGCGCCGTCGCCCTGGCCGGCCTGCAGCCCGGTCGGCCGGTGGCGCT
>CAYTJW010000048.1:0-15680 GCA_964438135.1 uncultured Thermoanaerobaculia bacterium | reverse complement strand
AGCGCGAGCCCCGGCCTCGTCAGCTGGGGGTCGGGCAGCGGCGGCGCCAGCGGCGGCCCGAACCGCCGGGCCAGCTCGTCCGGGTCGCCGACCTCGATCACCCGCATCGGGCAGGCGGCGACGCAGGCGGGCGGCCGCCCGGCCTCGAGGTCCTCGGCGCACAGGCCGCACTTGGTCATGACGCCGCGGGTCGGGTCGAGCTGCGGCGCCCCGTACGGGCAGGCCCAGGCGCACGCGCCGCAGCCGAGGCAGCGGTCGGGGTCGTGGGCGACAATGCCGTCGGCCCGCTTCGAGTAGGCCGCGGCGGGGCAGACCTCGAGGCAGATCGGCTCGTCGCAGTGGTTGCACGAGACCGACAGCGAGTAGGCCCAGACGTCGTGCCGCCAGGCGCCGCCGTCCGCGCGCCAGCCGCCGCCCGCGACCTCGTAGACCCGCCGCCAGAGCACGCCGACGGGCAGGGCGTTGCGGTCCTTGCACGCCGCCTGGCAGGTCTTGCAACCGGTGCAGGCCGAGGAGTCGACGGCGAAGCCGAGCCGCGTCACGGGCGGGCCCGCTCCACCTGCACCATGGCCGTGTGCTGGGCCGAGCCGCGGGCGAGGGGGGTGCAGCGCTCGGAGGTGAGGACGTTGACCGAGCCGGCGAGGTCGCGGCCGCGCTCGTCCGGCGTCCACCACGCCCCCTGCGGCAGGTCGACGACGCCCGGCATGACCCGGGGGGTGACGCGGCAGCGGACCAGGACCTCGCCGCGGTCGTTGAAGACCCGCGCCAGCGCCCCGTCCGCGAGGCCGCGCGCGGCGGCGTCGAGCGGGTTCACGAGCAGCCGCTGCGGCACCGCCTCGCCGAGCCAGTCGTTGTTGTCGTGGGTGGAGTGGACGCGCTGCAGGGCGTGGTGGCCGATGAGCTGCAGGGGGTGGCGCCGCGCCTCGGAGCCGAACGGGCTGTCCCACTCCTCGACGTACTTGGGCACCGCCGGGATCTCGTCCGGGCGGCCGAGGCCGAAGAGCGCCTTGGAGAAGATCTCGACCTTCCCCGACGGCGTGGCGAGCGGGTGCGCGACCGGGTCGCGGCGGAAGTCCGCGAACGCCACCGCCGGGCGCTCGACCGGCCGCGCCCAGACGCCGGCGTTGGCGGCCACCAGCTCGTCGAGGGTGGGCAGGTCGGGGAAGCGCGTCCGCCGCCACTCCCCGAGGCACCACTCCACCCAGCCGCGCTCGTCGCGGCCCTCGCTGTAGGCCTCCTCGACCCCGAGCCGCGCCGCCAGGCCGCGGGCGATGGCGTAGTCGGACCGGCACTCCCCCGGCGGCTCCACCAGCTTGGGCAGGAGGATGACCTCGTCGCCGTACTTCCAGCCGTCCTGGACGCCCCACGTCTCCCACTGGGTGCAGGCCGGCAGGACCAGGTCGGCGAAGCGCGCGGTGGGGGTGAGGAAGTTGTCCTGCACAACCAGCAGCTCGACCAGCCCGGGGTCGGCGAGGATGCGGGCGGAGCGGTTGACGTTGGCGTGCTGGTTGACCAGGCAGTTGGAGGCCACCGCCCACAGGCCGCGGACCGGGCCGTCGAGCCGCTCGGCGCCCTCGACCCCGTCGGCGGCGGTGAGCCCCTCCCCGCGCAGCACCGCCTCGGACCACAGGAACACCGGGATCGACGCCTTGACCGGGTTCTCACCCATCGGCAAGACGGTCCAGCGGGCGCCGCCGTCCGGCGCCTGCAGGCCGAGGCCCGAGGCCCAGCCGCCGGGGACGCCGACGTTGCCGGTGATCGCCGCCAGCACGCAGCCCGCGCGCACCACCTGCTCGCCGTAGGCGCGGCGCTGCATGCCGTAGCCCTGGTAGAGCACCGCCGGCTTGACGGTGGCGTAGTCGCGCGCCAGCCGGGCGATGACGTCCCGCGGCACGGCGGTGATCGGCTCGGCCCACTCCGGCGTCTTGGGGACGCCGTCGCGGCGGCCGAACAGGTAGTCGACGTAGCTCTCCTCCGCCTCGCACCCGGGCGGCATCTGCGCCGCGTCGAACCCCACGCAGTGGCTGCGGACGAAGCCGGCGTCGTGCAGCTCCTCGTCGACGATGACGTGGGCCATGGCGGTCATCAGCGCCGCGTCGGTGCCGGGGCGGATCGGCACCCAGAGGTCGGCCAGGGCCTGGGCGGTGAGGGTGTGGCGGGGGTCGACGCAGACGGTCCGCGCGCCCCGCTCGCGGGCGAGCTTGACGAAGAAGTCCGAGTTGGTGCCGTCGCGCATCTCGGCCGGGTTCCAGCCCCACATCAGGATCAGCCTCGAGTTGAGCCAGTCCTGGCGCTGGTTGCCGGTGACGAGGGTGCCGTAGACGGTGGGGGTGGCGACGTTGATGGCCGCCCACGAGTAGCTGTTGTGGTGGTTGAGGCAGCCGCCGGACAGGTGCAGCACCCGCCGCGCCGTGGCCGGGCCGTTGACCTGGTTGTACGAGCCGGTGCCGTAGGGGACGAGCAGCGCCCCCGGGCCGTGCCGCTCGCGGATGCGGGTGATGCCCTCGGCGAGCCGGTCGAGCGCCTCGTCCCAGCCGACGCGCTCGAAGCGGCCCTCGCCCCGCCGGCCGACCCGCTTGAGGGGGTGGAGGAGCCGGTCCGGGTGGTACTGCCGCCTGAGGTAGGAGCGCCCGCGCACGCAGGCCCTGAGCTGCGGCGCGGCGACCGTGTCGGGCCGGTCGTCGGCGTCGAGGCGCACCACCCGGCCGTCCCGCACGTGGGCGAGCAGCAGGCAGCGGCCGCCGCAGTTGTGGGCCGGGCAGCCGACCCGCACCACTCGCTCCGAGGCGTCCGCCGCGGCCTCGCCGCGCCCACCGCGCCACCGGTCGAGCAGCGAGCCCGCGCGCCGTCCACCCGCCACGGTCGAGCCTCCCGCGGCGCCCCCCGCTACTTGAGCGCCTCGACTGCGGCGAAGGCGCGGGCCGGGGAGAGCTCGGCGAGGATGGCGTCGTCGCCCGGGGCGAGGTCGTCGGTCACCAGCCGGGCGAGGAGGGCGCCGACCCCGGGGCCGAGCATGTAGCCCTGGCCGCACATGCCCTCGGCGTGGACGTAGCCCTTGAGGGTCTGGGACCGGCCGACCAGCGGCGAGCCGTCGGGGGTCATCGGGTAGAGGCCGCGCCAGGTCCGGCGGACCTTGACGTTGGCGAGCTTGGGCATCAGGTCGACCATCCGCCGCGCCACCATCGGCAGGAAGGACGAGGTCTCGCGCCGGTCGGTGCCGACGATGGGCGGGTCGGGCGTGATGCAGAAGATGACCTGACCCGGCTTGTGCTGGTAGAAGTAGTAGTTGTGCGCGCCCGGGGTGGGGCGGATGTCGACGATCATGGGCTTCAGGAAGGGCGCGACCGGCTCGGTGATGCCGGCCTCGTGGCTGTCGGGCTGGACCGGCACGTCGAGCCCGCCCGCCTGGGCCAGGCTCCGCGCCCAGGCGCCGGCTGCGTTGACCAGGGTCTCGCTGGCGTAGCCGCCCCGGTCGGTCCGCACCCCGATCACCGCGCCGCGGCGGCGGATGACGCCGGTCACCCGCTCGGAGAAGCGGCAGTCGACGCCCAGCTCCTTCGCCCGGCGGTAGAAGGCGAGGCACGAGCGCATCGGCGACGCCGACCCGTCCTCGGGGGAGAAGGTGCCGCCGCGCAGCCCGTCCGTCCGCAAGCCCGGCGCGATCTCGAGCAACGCCGCGGCGTCGTACCAGTCGATGTTGAGGCCGAAGGACCTCTGCACCCTGAGGAGGTCCTTGAGCAGGGCCTCCTCGCGCTCGCGGTAGGCGACGAAGACGTAGCCGCCCCGCAGCCACTCGATGTCGTCGCCGCGGCTCTCCTGCCAGGTCGAGAAGACCAGGAGCGACTCCAGGCAGAGGCGGATCTTGGCCGCCTGCGAGTGGGTGGCGCGGATGCCGCCGATGGCGCACTTGTTGCTGCCCTGGCCCGGGCTCGCGAACTGGTCGAGGACCAGGACCTTGAGGCCCCGCTCGGCGAGCGACATCGCCGCCGGCATGCCGACCGAGCCGGCACCGACGACGATCGCATCGTAGACCGCGGTCGACATCAGACACCCCCGGTGTGAGCGGCGACGGTGTGGGCGACGGGCTCGTCCCTGGCCGGCCCCTCGCCGGTCACGACCCCGGCGAAGGCGCCGAGCGGCACCTCCATGACCAGCGGGCGCTGGGTCCCGTCGGTCACCTCCGCCAGCGGCACCCGCTCCTCGCGGAACAGCCGCTTGACCAGGTTGGGGCAGGTCTTGCCGCCGCAGGCGCCCATGCCGGCGCGGGTCAGGGCCTTGACCTCGTTCAGGTCGCGCACGCCGCGGCGGATCAGGGCGCGGATCTCCCCGGCCGTGACCCGCTCGCAGCGGCACACCACCTCGTCGTCCGCGAGCCGCTCGACCTTCTCCTCCATCGGCTCTCCGACCCACGCCTCCTGGACGCGGATGCCGGCGATCAGCTTGGCGATGGTCGCCGGCGCCTCCACCCGCACCAGCAGGGCGTGGTCGGCGAAGCGGGGCGCGCGCACCTTGACCACCGGCACGTTGCCGAGGACCCGGCCCTCGGTGTCGAGGACGGTGACGACGTCGCCCTCGCGGATCGAGCTGGTCGAGAACTCGAACGGGATGGTGACGACGGCGGTCTCCTGCCCCTGGCGGAAGTCGACCAGGGTCACGGCCAGGCCCGGGCAGATCGCCACGCACTGCTCGCAGGCGATGCACTCCTCCTGGACGAAGGTCGGCAGGCCGAGGATCTCGTCGCCCTCGATCCGGATCGCGTGCTTGGGGCAGATCGAGGTGCACGGGTTGCACGGGATCTCCTGGGCGCAGTGGAAGACCGGGAAGATGCCCAGGTCCTCCTCCGGGATCTCCTCGGTCACCGTCGCCCCGGGGCGCGACTTGAGGACCTCGGCGGTCTTGTGCCACTCGGGCGGGACCTCGCCGACGTCGCGGCCGAGGGTGCGGGCGATCTCGAGACCGCGGATCCGGCCGGTGAACATGGCGGCCGAGGCCTCGGCGATCTCCTCGGCGTCGCCGGCGCCGTACACCGGCAGGCCGAACTCCCTGGCCTTCTTCAAGAACTCGTCGCACGGGTCGAGACCGACCGCGACCAGCACCGTGTCGCACCGGAAGGTCCGCTCGGTGCCCTCCACCGGCGCCCAGGACGGGTCGAGGCGGGCGATGGTGACCGACTCCACCTCGCTCGTGCCGTTGGCCGAGACCACGGTGTGGGAGGTGTAGATCGGCACCCCCATCCGCTGCAGCTTGTCCTTGTGGACCTTGTAGCCGCCGCAGTCTGCCAGCGCCTCGCACAGGCCCACGACCTCGATCCCGGCCTGCAGGGCGTGGTAGGCGGCGATCAGGCCGACGTTGCCACCGCCGACCACGAACAGCCGCTCGGTGGGCCGCACCAGGTCGCGGTTGACCAGGGTCTGGAAGGCCCCGGCGCCGTAGACGCCGGGCAGGGTGTTGCCCTTGAAGACCAGCGACTTCTCGCGCGCCCCGGTCGCCACCAGCAGGACCTGCGGCTGGACCAGGACGTAGTGCCCCTCGCGCAGGATGCCGACCTTGCGGTCGGCGAAGACCGCCAGCGCGACCGAGTTGGTCCACACCCGGACGTGGTCGAAGGCGCGCACCTCCCTCTCCAGGCGGGCGGCGATGTCGATGCCGCGGGTGCCCGCGTGGCAGGCGTCGATCGAGCCGAAGAACTTGTGGGTCTGCAGGACCAGCTTGCCGCCCAGGGCGTGCTTGTCGTCGACGATCAGGACGCCGACCCCGGCCTTGCCCAGCTCGACCGCCGCCGACAGCCCGGCCGGGCCGCCGCCGACGACCAGGCACTCGACCTCGACCGTCTCGACCGCGTGGAAGCGCAGCTCCTCGGTGGGGGCGGGCAGGCTGCCGCTCGCGTCCATCGGCTCGACCCGCATCCCCTGCCGCACCGGCACCATGCAGCTCTTGACCGCGAGCCCGTCGGCGATCACCGAGCACTGCGCGCACTGGCCGTTGGCGCAGAAGATGCCGAGCGGCGCCCCGTCCCTGGTGTGGTGGCCGAAGACGCGGATGCCGTTGGCGAACAGCGCCGAGGCGATCATCTCCCCGGCGCGGGCCTCCAGCTCCCGACCCTGCCAGAAGAACGTCACCGACGGCCGGTCGGGGACGGCGAGGATGGGGTGCTCGCGAATCCTGAAGTCGGGCATGCGGGTGACCCTCCTGCACGGCGACCGCCGGGCCTCCCCCGGCGCGTCCGGCGGCGCGACGGTAGCACCTCCGCAGAGGCGGTCTCAAGTCGGGCCCGCCGCCCGGCCAGGGTTCTGCTATCCTCGGGCCGAGGTCACCCCATGCGTGAACGGAGCAGAAGGAGGTCGTCCATGGCACTCAGGTCCATCCTCGGAGTCATCGCCCTCGTGGTCGCCGTCGGCGCCGGCGCCCCGGCCCTGGCGGAGGAGGCGAGCCCGGCCGAAGCGCCGGACTCGGGCCAGGCGGCCGCCGCGCCGGCCGCGGTCGAGCCGACGCCGGAGGAGCTGCCGATCACGGTCGAGGAGATCATCGTCACCGCCCAGAAGCGGGAGGAGAACATCCAGGACGTGCCGATCGCGGTCTCGACCCTGGGCGGCGAGGACCTGCAGGCGGTGACGGTCGGCACCCCCGACGTCCGGGTCCTGTCGGCCCGGGTCCCGTCCCTGATCCTCGAGTCGTCGTTCGGCCGCGCCTTCCCGCGCTTCTACATCCGCGGCCTCGGCAACACCGACTTCGACCTCAACGCGTCGCAGCCGGTGTCGATGCTGGTCGACGAGATCGTGCTCGAGAACCCGGTGGTCAAGGGCATGCCGCTGTGGGACATCGACCAGGTCGAGGTGCTGCGCGGGCCGCAGGGCACCCTGTTCGGCCGCAACACCCCGGCCGGCGCGGTCAAGTTCGCGACCGTCAAGCCGTCGCAGGACTTCGACGCCACCTTCCGCGTCTCCTACGGCAGCTACGACTCGGTCGACGTCGACGGCGGCGTCGGCGGCCCGCTCACCGACACCCTGTCGATCCGCTTCTCGGGGCTGTACCAGTCGCGCAGCGACTGGGTCGACAACGCCTTCACCGGCGAGGACGACGCCCTCGAGGGCTACGACACCGAGGCCTACCGCCTGCAGCTGCTGTGGGAGCCGAGCGAGCGCTTCACGGGGCTGCTCAACGTCCACGGCTGGGAGCTCGACGGCACCGCCCGCCTGTTCCGCGCCAACATGATCGAGCACGGCTCCAACCACATCGTCGACGACTTCGACCGCGACACCGTCTACTACGACGGCCTCAACCAGCAGGAGATCAGCGCCCAGGGCGCCCTGCTGCGGCTGGAGTACGACTTCGGCCCGGCCGTGCTGACCTCGCTGACCGGCTTCGAGACCCTCGACATGTACAGCCGCGGCGACATCGACGGCGGCTACGGGGCGGTGTTCGCGCCGCCCTCGGGCCCGGGCGTGATCCCGTTCTCCTCGGAGTCCGCCGACGGCATCCCCGACCTCGACCAGATCACCCAGGAGTTCCGCCTCACCTCGACCGGCGACGACGTCGTCAAGTGGATCGTCGGCGCCTTCTACTTCAACGAGGAGATGACCGCCGAGACCTTCAGCTACAACTCGCTGGCGGCGGGCAACCCGCTCGACGGCTACGCCTTCCAGACCCAGGAGGCCGACTCCTACGCCCTCTTCGCGTCGCTCGACTGGCGGCTGGCGGAGAAGTGGAACCTCCTCGCCGGCTTGCGCTTCTCGAGCGACGAGAAGGACTTCGCGGCCGAGCGGCCGGACCCGACCTTCCAGACCCCGACCACGGCGCCGATCCTCGCCTCGACCGAGGACGACGTCTTCACCTGGGACCTCTCCGCCGTGCACAAGGTCAGCGACACCCTCAACCTCTACGGCCGGGTCGCGACCGGCTTCCGCGCCCCCTCGATCCAGGGCCGGATCCTGTTCTGCGCCGACTTCGAAGGCGGCGCCAACCCGGCCACCAACTGCGTCACCACCGCCGACACCGAGGAGATCCTGTCGGCCGAGGTCGGCATGAAGTCCATCCTCCTGGACCACCGCCTGCGCCTCAACCTGACCGGCTACGTGTTCGAGGTCGACGGCCAGCAGGTGACCGCGGTCGGCGGCGAGTACAACACCGCCACCCTGCTCAACGTCGACACCACGCAGGGCTACGGCCTGGAGGCGGACATCGAGTTCACCCCCACCGGCAACTGGCTGACGGTGTTCGGCCTGTCCTACAACCCGACCGAGATCAAGGACCCCAACCTGACCGTCGCCCCGTGCGGCGGCGGCTGCACCGTCACCGACCCGGTCGTGGGCGGCCTGGCCTACATCGACGGCAACCCCCTGCCCCACGCCCCGGACTGGATCGCCAACACGATCGTCAACTTCCGCTCCGACCCGGCGGCCAAGGGCTGGTTCGGCACCCTCGACGTCGCCTACCACAGCGACAAGAACTTCTTCCTCTACGAGTCCGAGGAGTTCCACGACGACAGCCTGGAGATCGGCCTGCGCCTCGGCTACGCCTGGCACCAGGGCAACTACGAGGTGGCGCTGTTCGGGCGCAACATCACCGACGAGGTGGTGATCGAAGGCGGCATCGACTTCAACAACCTGACCGGCATGGTCAACGAGCCGCGCATCCTCGGCGTCGAGCTCGTCGCCCGGTTCTAGCCTCCGCGGCGGGGGGAGGGGCTTCCCTCCCCCCCCGCCCCCGCCCCCCCGAGCCCCACCGCGTCGAGGGCGCGGGCCAGGTCACCGCAGGTCGGGAAGCGCCGGTCGGGGTCCCGGGCCAGGCAGCGCGCCACCAGCGGCCCGAGCGCCGGGGGCAGGTCGACGCCGGCGGCCGCGAGCTCGGGCGCCTCCCCGTCGACGATCTCCTCGGCCAGCTCGAGCAGCGTCTGGCCGCAACGGGCGCGGCGCCCGGTCAGCAGCTCGAACAGGACCAGGCCGAGCGCGTAGAGGTCGGTGCGGCCGTCCACCGGCAGGCCGCGGACCTGCTCCGGCGCCATGTAGGTGAGCGTCCCGACCGGCCGGCCGCCGAAGGTGCGGTCGAACAGGTCGACCTTGGCGACCCCGAAGTCGGTGACCTTGACCGCGCCGGACCGGTCGAGGAGGAGGTTGGCCGGCTTGACGTCGCGGTGGACCACGCCCTGGAAGTGGGCGTAGTCGAGGGCCCGCGCCGCCTCGACGACCACCGTCACCGCCCGCCGCGGTGGGAACCGGCCGGCGGCCGCCAGCTCGTCGCGCAGGGTGGTGCCGTCGACGTGCTCCATGGCGATGAACACCAGGCCCCGGTCGGGGTCCAGGCCGGCGTCGTGGACGCCGACGATGCCGGGGTGGTGGAGGCGGCCGGCGGCGCGCACCTCGCGCAGGAACTGGGCCCGCCGCGCGGCGGCGTCGGCCGCGTCCGGGTCGACCCGCAGCACCTTGAGCGCGACCTGGCGCTCGATCAGCTCGTCCCAGGCCAGCAGGACCACCCCGGCGGCGCCGCGGCCGAGCGTGCGGAGCACCCGGTACCGGCCGACCCGGTCGAGCCGCATGGCCGCGATTCTATCCCGTCGCCGCGCGGGCGGGCGGGTGGTGGGGCCGGCGGGCCGGCGACCGATTGACTGCGCCGATCGCGCTGCTATAATGGCCCCGCTCCCGTGAGGGGGCGTCCTGCTGGGGAGTCGTCCAATGGCAGGACATGCGGCTCTGGACCGTAGAATTGGGGTTCGAGTCCCTGCTCCCCAGCCAGCTCGATCTCGCCCGCCCGGCCCCGGCCGGGCGTTGCTGTCTCGAGGGCTCAGGTCGCCAGCGGCCGCAGCCGCCGCAACACCACCACCGCCCCCCCGTCGGCCCTGACCCGCACCCGCTCGCCGGTCGCCAGGTTGGAGACCGACGGCCCGCCGGCCAGGTCGAGCGCCGCCCCCGCAACCGGCCAGCGCACGCCGGCGAGGGTCACCCGGACGGCCGGGTCGAAGGTCCAGAACGACCAGGTCTCGCCCGCCCGGGCGTCGAGCGCCGCCTCCCCCGCGACCGCCAGCAGCAGCTCGTCGGCAGTGCGCAGGACCAGCTCGGGGCCGCGGCCGCGACGGGCGAGCAGGCCGAGGTTGGCGAGGTCGTGGTCGACCCGCCCGCCGAGCGCGCCCAGCACCTCGAGCTGGCCGAGCCCGAGCTCGTCGAGGGCGTAGCCGAGCGCCTTGTCGAGGTCGGTGCGGTCCTGGTCGGGGCGGTGGACCAGGCGGGCCTCGCCGACGAAGCGCCGGGTGGCGGGCAGGATCGAGTCGAGGTCGCCGACCACCGCCGCCGGCTTGAGGCCGATGCGGGCGAGGTGGTTGGCGCCGCCGTCGGCGGCCAGGAGCGGCTCCGCCGTGGCCGCGCGGGCGGCGAGCTCCGCGGTCCAGACGAGGGGAGCGGCGGCGACCAGGAGCGGCCCGGACACCCCGCCATGCTACACCCCGCCCGGTCCCCCTCCCCTCCCGGCCGTCCGGGTCGGGAGGGGGGCTGACAGCTGACGGCTGACGGCTGATGGCTGACGGCTGATGGCTGACGGCTGACGGCTGATGGCTGCCACCAGGATGCTACACTCCGCGCGCCATGGACACACTCCACCCACCCCTCTCCGGGCGGGTCTACATCCCGGACACCTCGGCCCTGATCGAGAACCCGGACGCCCTCGACCGACTGCTGTCGGACGGCAACCTGGTGGTCCTCCTCCACCAGGTGCTGGAGGAGCTCGGCCGCGTGCAGTCGTCCCGCACCAAGCCGGACGGCACTCGCCACGCCGCCCGCCAGGTGTCGCGCAAGATCCTCGACTACCGCAGCCGCCAGCTCATCCACCACCACGTCGAGCACCTCCTCCGCCACGAGGCCGACCCCGCCACCTTCCGCCGCACCCCGGGCGGCGGCGTGCTGGCCTGGGAGCCCGACGGGGAGGCGACCGCCCCCTACCCGGCCGCGCACGGCGACAACCTGATCGTCGCCTCGGCCCGGCGCATCGCCGAGTTCGCCGACTCCAACGGCCGGCCGGGCTACCGGGTGGTGGTCATCTCCGAGGACACCAACCTGCTCCTGAAGTGCGACGCGCTCGGGATCGAGGCCGAGAACCTGCGCTACGGCAAGGTCCAGCTCGAGAGCCCGGAGCAGGTCTACCGCGGCGTCACCACCGTGACCGTGGAGGCGGAGGCCGTCGACCGCTTCCTGGCCAGCGGCCCGCCCGGCGAGCGTTTCGTCGAGTGCGCGGCGGTGGGCCTCGAGACGCCGCCGCCGTGGAACGCCGGGGTCATCCTCGAGTGCGGCGACCGGGCCCTCGTCACCCGCTCCGAGCCGGCGAGCGGCCGCCTCCTCGACCTCCGCTTCGGCCACTACTGGGACCGCAAGCGCAGCTGCTACCGGCCGCGGGCCGTGCTCGGCTTCTGCCCCGGAGACCCCCACCAGACCCTGGCCCTCGACGTCCTCCTCGACCCCGACGTGCAGCTGGTGGTGCTCGACGGGCCGGCCGGCTCCGGCAAGACCCGGCTGATGGTCGCCGCCGCCCTCTACATGCTCGTCGGCCAGCCCACCGCCCTGCGCGTGGCGGCCCACTCGCAGCCGTTGCAGCCGTGCTACGGCTACGACAACGGCCTGCTCCTGCTGAGGCCGGAGCACGCCTCCTCGGCCTACGAGCTGGGCTACCTGCCAGGCGACTTCGAGGCCAAGCTGTCGCCCTGGCTGGAGCCGTTCTTCCAGGCCCTGCGCTCGGTGTCGCTCGCCAACGAGCACGACTTCGTCGAGGAGCTGCGGGCGACCGACCGCCTGTCCATGCTGTCGACGTCGATGCTGCGCGGGCTCGACATCGACCGCTCGATCGTGCTGGTCGACGAGCTGCAGAACGGCGACCGCCACCTCGCCAAGACCCTCATGAGCCGCTTCTGCTCCTCGTCCAAGGTGGCGCTGGCCGGCTGCCTCGACCCGGTGCAGATCGACAACCCCTACGTCGACTGGCGCTCCAACGCCCTGACCCGGATCAAGGAGGCCTACCGCGGCTTCGGCCCCGAGGTCGCCCAGGTCCGGCTGGAGCGCAACTACCGCGGCGTCATCTCGACCCGGGCCGACGAGCTCTGAGCGGGCGGTCCGGGCCAGCGCAGCACCGCCGCCTCCTCCTGGTTGCCGTGCGGCCCCTTGACCGGCGACGGCACCACCCCGAGCCGCTCGAGGCCGAGCCCCTCCAGCGCCGCCACCACCTCGGCCACCACCCGCGCCCGCACCGCCTCGTCGCGCACCACCCCGCCCTTGCCCACGGCCGACCGCCCGGCCTCGAACTGCGGCTTGACCAGGGCGACCAGCAACCCGCCCGGGCGCAGGTGGGGGAGCAGCGCCGGCACCACCAGGCGGAGGGAGATGAAGGAGACGTCGACCGTCACCAGGTCGACCGGGAAGGGGAGGTCGGCCGGGCCGAGGTGGCGGGCGTTGACCCCCTCCATGACCACCACCCGCGGGTCGGTGCGCAGCCGCCAGTCGAGCTGGCCGCGGCCGACGTCGAGGGCGACCACCCGCCGCGCCCCGCGCCGCAGCAGCAGGTCGGTGAAGCCGCCGGTGGAGGCGCCGACGTCGAGGCAGTCGCGGCCCGAGGGGTCGACGCCGGCGCCGTCGAGGGCGGCCGCGAGCTTGAGCGCGCCCCGCGACACGTAGGGGTGGTCGTCCCCCTCGACCTCGATGGCCGCGCCCGCGGCCACCGGCGTCCCGGCCTTGGCCACCGCCACCCCCGCCACCCGCACCCGCCCGGCCAGGACCAGGGCCTGCGCCCGCGCCCGGGTCGGGGCGAGACCGCGCTCCACCAGCTCGAGGTCGAGGCGTCGGCGAGCGGCCATGGGCAGATCCTACCCTCTTTCGCCCGACCCGGTTGCCAGGGCAGGGACCCGGCCAGGCCCCGAGCAAGACGTGCTAGGGTGTGGCCATGGTCGTTGCCGACCGCTGGCGCGGGGTGAGGTCATGAGGGTGCTGGTCACCGGCGGCGCCGGCTTCATCGGCTCGCACTACGTCGACCGGCGGCTGCGGCAGGGCGACCAGGTGACGGTCTACGACAGCCTGGTGCGACCCGGCGCCGACGCCAACCTCGAGTGGCTCCGGGCCCGCCACCCGGGCCCGGCCCTGCGCTTCGTCCACGCCGACGTGCGCGACGCCGAGCGGGTCGCCGCCTGCTGCCGGGACGTCGACCTGGTCCTCCACCTGGCGGCCCAGGTGGCGGTGACCAGCTCGGTCGCAGACCCCCGCCTCGACTTCGAGGTCAACGCCCTCGGCACCCTCAACGTGCTGGAGGGGGCGCGCCGCGCGCCGGCGCCGCCGGTCGTCCTGTACGCCTCGACCAACAAGGTCTACGGCGCGATGACGGACCTGGCGGTGGTCGAGGAGCCGACCCGCTACCGCCTCGCCGACCGGCCGCACGGCGTCGACGAGGGACAACCGCTCGACCTCCACTCCCCGTACGGCTGCTCCAAGGGCTCGGGCGACCAGTACGCCCGCGACTACCACCGCATCTTCGGCCTTCAGACGGTGGTCTTCCGCCAGAGCTGCATCTACGGCCCCCGCCAGTGCGGTTGCGAGGACCAGGGCTGGGTCGCCCACCTCGCCATCGCCGCCCGCAGCGGGCAGCCGATCACCGTCTTCGGCGACGGCAAGCAGGTGCGCGACCTGCTCCACGTCGACGACCTCTGCCGCTGCTACGACGCGGCGGTCGCCCGCATCGCCACCGCCGCCGGCCGGATCTACAACGTCGGCGGCGGCCCGGAGCGCACCCTGGCGGTGTGGCGCGAGCTGGGGCCCTGGCTCGAGCGGGCCCTGGGGCGGACGATCCCGGTCGCGTGGGGCCCGTGGCGGCCCGGCGACCAGCGGGTGTTCGTGGCCGACGTCCGCCGCGCCTGGTGCGAGCTCGGCTGGGCCCCGCACACCGCGGTCGACGCCGGGCTGGCGGAGCTGCTCGACAACCCGCCGCCCGCGTCGTGACGGTGTCCGCCGCGATGCGGGTGCTGTGCGTCCTCACCTACTACCGGCCCCACACCAGCGGTCTGACCATCTACGCCGAGCGCCTGGCGCGGGCCTACGCCCGCCGCGGCCACCGGGTCACGGTCCTGACCTCGCAGTTCGAGCGCGGCCTGCCCCGCCTCGAGCTCGACGGCCCGGTGCGGGTGGTGCGGGTGCCGGTCCTGGGCCGCCTCAGCAAGGGCGTGGTCATGCCCACCTTCGGCCTCGAGGCGACCCGGCAGGTGCGCGAGCACGACGTCCTCCACCTCCACCTGCCGCAGCTCGACGCGGCCGGCGTCGCCCTCCGCGGCCACCTCCTCGGTCGGCCCACCCTGCTCACCTACCACTGCGACCTGACCCTGCCGCCCGGCCCGCTCAACCGCCTCGCCGGCCTCGCGGTGCGCGCCGCCAACCACCTCGCCGCCCGCTTCTCGGACCGCGTCGTCAGCTACACCTCGGACTACGCCGCGCACTCGCCGTTCCTGGCCCGCTGGGCCGCCAAGCTGGAGGTCGTGCCGCCGCCCGTGGAGCTGCCCCTGACCAGCGACCAGGCGGTCCGCGCCCTGGCCGAGCGTCTCAACCCGGAGCGGCGCCGGCCGGTCATCGGCATGGCCGCCCGGCTGGCGGCCGAGAAGGGGGTCGAGGTCCTCCTCGCCGCCCTGCCGCTCCTGCTCGAGCGCCACCCGCGCGCGGTGCTGCTGTTCGCCGGCCAGCACGCGGGGGTGCTCGGCGAGCGGGCCACCCTGGAGCGGCTGCGGCCCGCCATCGCCGAGCTCCAGCGCCAGGGGTGCTGGCACTTCGCCGGCGTCCTCGGGCCGGAGGAGATGGCCGCCTTCTACCCCAACCTCGACCTGCTGGTGGTGCCGTCGCTCAACGCCACCGAGTCCTTCGGCCTGGTGCAGGTGGAGGCCATGGCGTGCGGGGTGCCGGTGGTGGCGTCCGACCTGCCCGGGGTCCGCCAGCCGGTGCGCATGACCGGCATGGGCCTGATCGCCGCGGTCGGCTCGGCCGAGAGCCTGGCCGAGGCGATGCTGCGGGTCCTCGCCGCGCCGGCCGACTTCCGGGGCGACCCCCGCCAGGTGGCCGCGAGCTTCACCCCCGACGCCACCGCCGCCGCCTACGAGCGGATCTTCGAGCGGCTCCTCACGGCGAGGGGTCGCCGCGCCACCTGAGGTAGAGGTCCCCCTGCAGCCAGCGGTCGGGCAGGGCCTCGAGGCGGTCGAGCAGCTCGCCGGGCGGCAGCCACGGGTCGGCGAGCAACCGGTGGCGGCGGTAGAGCGAGGCGGCGCACTCCAGCCCCCCCAGGGACGCGAGGTGGTCCAGGGCGGCGCGGGTGGCGGCGAGCCGCTCGCGGCAGACCTCCAGGGCCATCGCCCCGAGCGGCCGGCTCAGCCCGGCGCAGACCTCGGGCTCGAAGCCCTCCACGTCGACCTTGACGAAGGCCGGGACGCCGTGGTCCGCGACCAGCTGGTCGAGGGTCACGACCGCCACCCGCACCCGCTGCGGCCACGACACGCCGGCGAAGCGGCCGGCCGCCCACCGCTCGGGGGCGAAGCTGGCGAGCTCGGGGTCGGACGCCGCCAGCCCCAGGTCGCGCTCGCCCGGCCGGTCGGCCACGCCGGCCGCCACCACCGTCACCCCCGGGTCGTTGCCGAAGCGCCGCGCGAGCGCCGCCAGGCAGAACGGCTGCGGCTCCACCGCCACCAC
>CAYTJW010000047.1:0-15695 GCA_964438135.1 uncultured Thermoanaerobaculia bacterium | reverse complement strand
GGTGTTCGCCACGACGGGGCTCCCGGCGACCGGCGCCGGCGCCGGCCAGGCCCAGCGCAGGCAGCCGTCGGCGCCGACCAGCGCGACCGTGCCGGTGCCGGCGACCCGGTCGGTGAGGCCGACTGCCACCTCGACCACGCCGTCGCCGTCCGTGTCGGCCGCGGCAAAGCCGGCGGTCCACCACGCTCCGACTCAGGGGCAGCAGGTGGACAGCCGCCAGCGCAGGGCGCCGGTGGCCGCGTCGAGAGCGACCAGGTCCGAGCCGCCGGCGACCAGCAGCTCGCGCGGCCCGTCGCCCTCCAGGTCGACCACCAGCGGTCCACCGGCCGGGAAGGGGGACTCCCCGACCGGGGCCAGGCTCTCGCTGGCGGCGAAGCGCGGCACGAGCTGGTTGTCGAAGCCGTGCACCTCGAGCAGACCGGCCCAGTCCAGGCTGGCGACGAGGACCTCCGGGCTGCCGTCCATGTCGGCGTCGGCCACGGCGACCGCAGTGAACGAGGTCGGCCCCAGGTCGACGGCGGACCCCTGGTCGAGGAAGGGCCCCCGGTGCCACGCCAGGCGCCGGGGGCCGTCGAGGTCCCCTACCGCGACCAGGTCGTCGCGACCGTCGCCGTCGAGGTCGCCGGTCGCCGTGGCCAGGATCGGGGGTGTCGTGGCCGAGGCCACCGGCTGGAGGCTGTTCACCGGCTCGCCCCAGGGGCGGTCGAGCGGCGCGCTCGACGAGCCGCGGCGCGTCGGCTCGCCCTGGAAGACCCCCCAGCTCGCCATCTCCGGGCACGGGGCGCGGGCAGCGACCACCTCGAGGTGGAGCTGGGCGCCCGGGAAGGCTCGGCCGCCGTTGACCACCGTCGCCGACGCCTCGAGCGCCTCGCCGAGGGTGAAGACCCTCTCGGCCGTGGCGACCTCGAGCGTGGCCTCGACGCCGTCGAGGTCGACCTCGCTCGCCACCCGGCCGTGGCTGCCGTCCGCGGACTGAAGCGCCGCCAGCGTGACGTAGCGGCCGGCCGCCAGGCTCGGATTGACCGCGAAGCCCACCGGCCGGGTCTCGCCGGCGGCCAGGTCCACCGTGGTCCAGCCGCTGCCAGCCCCGACGCCGTCCCCGCGCAGGGTCCAGGTCACCTCGACCCCGCCGCCCACCCCGCCGGCATTCGACACGGTGTACGTCACCGGCTCGCCAGCGGTGAGGGAGTCCTGGGCGAGCGCGGCCGTGAAGCGCGGCCCGACGACCGTCACCGCGCCGTCCGCGTCCACCTGGTAGGTGCTGCCCCCGCCCTCGCGGAAGCGGAGCGAGTAGGCGACGTCCCCCGCCGGCACGTCGGCGGGCAGGTCGAAGGCGAACGCGACCGCCACGGGCTCGCCCGGCGCCAGGGTCACGGCCCGCGCCTCGCTGACCCCGAGGGCCGGGACCTCCAGCGCGACCGTGCCGTCGACCGGCCCGCCGAGCTCGGCGGCGGCCACGTCGCAGCGGAGCTCGAGCCCCTGGCCGGCCTGGGGCTGGTCCGGGCTCACGGTCGCGGCCAGGACCACGCCGGGGTCGTCGCAGGCGACCGGGACGGTCCTCTCGACCACCAGGCCGTCGCGGTCGTCGAGGCGCACCTCGAGCGGCAAGCTGCCGTAGGGGCGACCGGCGGGGACCGGGATCGCCGCCTCGACCTCGACCTGCGCGCCGGCCGCGCACTCGACCGACCTCTGCTCCGAGAAGCCGAGGTCCGGAGCGCTCAGGGTGAGGGCGAAGCTGCGCGGGAAGCTCGAGCGGTTGAGCACGGTCAGCGTGCCGGCGGCGGTCGGCGCCCCGGCCGCGGCTCGGAAGGCCCGGCGGACGGCGACGCGCGCGTCGTAGCGCACGCTGCCCGCCAGCGACGGGCGGTGGCGGGAGTCGGGGAAGCCGAGGTCCCACACCGGGTGGGAGAGCCGGGCGACGAGGTCCACCCGCCGCCCCAGCGTGGTCGCCAGGTCGAGGGGGATGGGCACGGTCGTCTCCAGCTCGGCCTGGGGCGCGAGGTCGAACGGGGCGCTGAGCTGCTCCCAGGGCTCGCCGCCCGTGGACGCGACGCGGACCCGGGCGCCGGCGATCGGCAGCGGCGTGGTGCTGGTCACCCGCACCGGCAGGTCGAGCCAGCCGGGCGACGAGGGGTGCGCGTCGCCGAAGGCGAGCCGCACCCAGGGCACCTCCACCGCGATCGTGGTCGGGTAGGCGTGGTACCAGGTGTCCTCCGGGTCGCCCGAGGCCCAGCAGGGCATGAGCGGGAAGCACAGGTAGAGCGTGGCCCGCTGGGCGCCGGCCGAGGCGTAGGGCAGGGCGAGGGTGTCGGCCAGGGTCACGTCGCCGCCGGCCGCGAGCGTGAACGGCCGCCACTCGGTCTCGGCCGAGCCCGAGGAGCCCCAGCTGCCCTCGTTGACGAAGGCGAGCTTCCAGCGACCCTCGGCCACCCCGGCGGCCGCGGTCGAGAGCGTCGCGGCGACGTCGACGGCCGACCCCGCCATGACCGGGTTCGGGGCGACCGACAGGGCGACGTCGAAGGAGTCGGGCCCGGCGCCGACCACCTTGGCGACCTGGGCGACCGGGCCCGCGCCGCCCTCGGGGGTGACGCTCGCCCGCACCAGGGCGCGGCCGAAGGGGTCGGGGAAGAAGACGACCAGGTGGAACGGCCCCACGGTCAGGTCCTGGACCACGGTCTCGCCCGGGGCGACGCTCACCGTCGCCGAGGCGGCGGGCTCGAAGGCGTCGCCCCAGGGCGGCGCAGGGTCGACGCCGACGTCGACCGTGCCGGCGAACGGCTCCGCGCCGGCGTTGTGGACCACGACCTGGAGCGGGAAGCGCGAGAAGTTGAGGATCAGCTCCGACTCGAAGGCCAGGTCGACGGCCAGCGCCGGCTGGCCGGCCAGGCTCTCCGGCCAGCGTTCCACCAGGAGCTGGCCCGCCTCGGCCGCGGGCTGCACCACCCACGGCTCGGTGGTGCCGTCCAGGTGGGAGAGGGCGCGGGCGCTGTCGAGCAGGCGGTAGCGGAGGCGGTACAGGCCGGGCACGCCGCCGGCCGGCAGGCTCACCGCTGCGCTCGTGTCCAGCGTCTCGCCGGGCGCCACGGCCAGGGGCTCATCCCAGCGCGCCACGACCTCCTCGCTCGAGGGGGCCACCAGGGTCCACTCGACCGTGTCCGCGGGGTCCGGGGTGAGGTTGCGGAGAGTGGCCGGCACGCTCGCGCTGCACGCCTCGTCGGCGCGGCAGCGGGTCCGTTCGCAGGCCGGGTCGAGCCCCCAGCTGACCGCGTCGGCGAACAGCCGCCGGCCGTCGATCGAGCCCGAGCCGTTGCCGCGCGAGGAGTCCTCGAACGAGGCGGTGACCACCACCTGGCCGGAGCCCACGGGGTAGGCGAGCGCGGCGGCGCTGCCGGTCCCTGCCCGCCACAGGAGCACCTGCGCCGTCGCCGGCCAGCGAACCAGGAAGCCGTCCACCGGCAGCGAGAGCCGCTCGCGGTCGGCGGCGGCGGTCAGCTGGTGCGGGGTGCCGAGGCGGACGCTGTCCTGCCAGCAGTGCTGGTCCTCGAGGTAGCCGAAGCCCTCCAGGGTCTCACCGGGCGGCACCGGGATCGCCGCCAGGTCCGCGCTGCGGGCCTGGCTCATCACCAGCAGGGTGCCGCCTGCCTCGACGTAGGCCGCCAGGCGCTGCCGCAGCGCGTCGCTGCCGGACGTGCCGTAGAGGCCGCCCGAGGGAATGACCAGCACGTCGTGCTCCTCCGCCGCGTGGAGGGGGTCGAAGGTCAGCGGCACGAGGTCGAAGGTGCGGCCCATCTCAGCGAGCAGGGTCGCCACGCCGCCGTAGAAGCCCGCCTCGAGCACGGCGACCCGCGCCGCCCGGTTCGTCTCCACCTCGACCGCGGGCGCGGTCTCGGCGTAGCGCACAACCAGCTCCCCAAGGCCCGAGCCCACCGCCTCCAGGCTCTCCTCGGTCAGGCCCTCGTCGTCGCCGAGCTCGACCAGCCACGACGCGCGGCCGAAGTCGGCCAGGCTCGCCACGCCCTTCTCCACCCCGGCCGCGGCCATGGCGCGCCAGTTGTGGAGCCGCGTGACCGCGTCCGCCCGGGAGACCGGGCGGGGGTCCAGGGCGCCGTCCTCGAGCGGCCCGGTGGTCGACCGGGTGGCGAGGACCGCGGCGTTGTCGTCGGGCCAGGTGCGGCCCGGCGACGGCAGCGGCGGCGCGCAGCTCGGCTGGTTGTCTGAGGTCCAGCCGGAGCACGGCGTGAAGTCGTGGCAGGGGCAGGTGTAGTCCTTGACCTCGTCCCAGAACGCCAGGATCGCCCCGGCCGCGGCCTCGGTGGTGTGGTAGACGATCTCCTTGAGGTGCGCGTCGAAGGTCAACGGCTCCTGCGGGTGGAGCGGCCCGCCGTTGGCCCAGAGCCGCTCGGCCATGGCGACGCTCCTGACCCGGATGAACCCGTCCTCGCCATCGCTGTACGATCCGGTGAAGTCCGTGACCACAGCGTCGGCGTCGTTCGAGTAGAACCTGTGGCGGGCTCCCTGGGGCGCGTACGGCGGGAAGTGACCCACCTCGAGCTTCAGCAGCCGACAACCGACCGCGGGCGGCCAGCACGGCTCGTCGTCCTCGTTCTGCCACGTGCCGTCCACCGACTCGGGCGCGAACACATCCGGCAGCATCGCGACCTCGACACTGGCGCCCGGCGGATGCGGGACATCGAGGGGAAACCCCGAGTCTCCTGGGCCATGTTGTACATGATGGTGCGCAGCGGACCTTCCCTCGGGGTGGTGGCCGCCGCGGCGGCCGCGCTGAACACGCCGAGCTGGAACTGGGTCCCGTACTGCAAGGGGTCCGCCCACCAAGAGGTCGTCCAGTCCTCGAAGAACGACCGGTTCAACCCGTGGCCCACCACGGCCACCCACGGCGGCACGTGCGCCTCCTGGGAGACGTGCTGTGGCACGCCCATGTCCTCGACCAGGTGGACGGCGTGGCCGAGGGCGCGGGCGGCGTAGCGGCGGTGGCCCTCCCTGAGGGCGAGGCTGGTGCGGGTGCAGCGGGAGGACCGGTAGAAGCGGACGGCGAGGTCGAAGTAGTAATCGGCGTGCGAGATCGCGTCCTGGTTGGAGAGCGAGAGTCGCGGGAAGAAGTGGTCGACCGTGCAGAAGGGCCCGCAGCTCGGCTCGTTCAGCCAGCACAGGCCCATGACGTCGTCGGCCCGCCCCTCGGTGTGGTCCTCGTCCAGGGGCTTGTTGCCGGCGCGGGATTCGATGTCCTCCTCGAAGTCCCTGAGGAACGCCTCCAGCTCGGGGTCGCCCTGGACTGCCGCCGCCAGCTTCCAGGAGCTATCCGTCATGCCGTTGTGGGGAAGCCACTGGTGGGCTTGGGCAGGTAGCGAGAGCACCACGAGAGTCCACAGGGACGCGAGCACCTTGGTCATTGCCCACCCCCGATTCGGCGAAAGCGCTCGACGCTCCTGGATAGCATCCACTCCTCTCGCTTGCACATCGCGGTCTCTGGGTTCTGCCGGCAGTACTCGGCGACCAGGGTCACGAGGGCGAGCCCCTCGCGGGGGTTGCGGTAGGTGCCGTCCTCGCGCAGCGAGCCGAGCTGGTACTGCATGTTGTTGATCTCCCTCGCCACCCCCTCGGTGAGGGGGCGGGCGGCGGCGTAGCTCTCCGCCTCCTCGACGAAGGTCTCGACCGGGATCCAGCGCTCCTGCACCATCAGGCCGAGGCGGCGGAAGTACTCGGTCCAGGGGTCCTCGTCGCTGGCCCAGGTCGGCGGCAGGGTCCACGGGGGTGTGGGGGCGCCGGGCTGTGGCGTCGGCCCGGGCGGCGCTGGGGTGGCCGGTTGCCGCGTCCACACCACCACCTCGACGGAGCCTCGCTTCAGCTCGGCAGTGCGGGGCGCCCAGGAGTCCTGCCCCCCGCCCTGGAACCTCGACTCGAACCCGAACGGGGCGACCAGACCCCACCGCTTCGGACCGTAGACGCCTCCGGCCGGCATCAGGCCGCGCTTGAGCACCCGCCACTCGACGTGGTTGAAGCCCAGCATCCAGCCGCCGTCGAGCTCGAAGCGGCCGTCCGCGTCGGTGCGGGTCGAGGTCTGGGTGGAGTCAACACGAGAGGGCGGCGGGCTCTCCAGGATCGTGAATTCCGGGATCCGGTACCCCACCCGCGCCACGAGCGCGCCCTCGACCGGGGCGCCGGTGGCGGCGTCGAGCACCCGGCCGCGGATCTGCGGGATGTGGCACATGCAGCTGGCGGTCAGGAGCAGCAGGGCGAGCGCCGCGAGGGTGAGGGCTCGGCGTGCGGTCAGGCGCCTGAACGGGCGCGGGGGCGTCGCCTGTGGCTCTGTGGTGGCGTCTGTCATCGTGCGCTCCTCTCGGCACCAGGCTGAGACGGACGGTATGCAACGCGCGCTCTCGCCGCACGGCCATCCCGCCCGTCGCGACGGGAGGGCCGTCGGCCCAGGGCGGCATCGCAGGCGGCGCTGCAGGGCCCGGCGGAGGGGGCCTCGCGCGGGTCGGAAGCCGAGGCGGCACCCTCCTGCAGCTTGCCGAGCGGCACCTGCTGGCCGTCGGGGAGGTCGTAGGGCACGGTTCTGGACCAGTAGATCCTGGTCCAGTCCTCGAGGAACGACCGGGTGAGCCCGCCGACGAGGAGGGTGGCGACGTCAGGGAGATGCGGCTCCTGCGAGACGTGCTGCGGCACGCCCATGTCCTCGACGAGGTGGACGGCGTGGCCGAGGGCGCGGGCGGCGTTCCGGCGGTAGCCCTCCGCGATGCCGCTGCCGGTGCGGTCGCACTCGGCCGCCCGGTAGAAACGGACCGCGAGGTCGAGGTAGTGCTCGGCGTGGGAGATGGCGTCCTCGTTGCCAAGGGGCAAGGGCAGGCGCGGGTAGAAGTGGTCGACGGTGCAGAAGAGCCCGCAGCTCGGCTCCCACAGGTGGCTGAAGCCCATCCCCTCCACCCGCCCCTCGGTGTGGTCCTCGTCCAAGGAGTCGTTGCCGGCGCGGGACTCGAGGTCCTCCTCGAAGTCCCTGAGGAACGCCTCCAGCTCGGGGTCGCCCTGGACTGCCGCCGCCAGCTTCCAGGAGCTATCCGTCATGCCGTTGTGGGGAAGCCACTGGTGGGCTTGGGCAGGTAGCGAGAGCACCACGAGAGTCCACAGGGACGCGAGCACCTTGGTCATTGCCCACCCCCGATTCGGCGAAAGCGCTCGACGCTCCTGGATAGCATCCACTCCTCTCGCTTGCACATCGCGGTCTCTGGGTTCTGCCGGCAGTACTCGGCGACCAGGGTCACGAGGGCGAGCCCCTCGCGGGGGTTGCGGTAGGTGCCGTCCTCGCGCAGCGAGCCGAGCTGGTACTGCATGTTGTTGATCTCCCTCGCCACCCCCTCGGTGAGGGGGCGGGCGGCGGCGTAGCTCTCCGCCTCCTCGACGAAGGTCTCGACCGGGATCCAGCGCTCCTGCACCATCAGGCCGAGGCGGCGGAAGTGCTCCCCCCAGGGGTCGACGTCGGGCTCGTGGTGCCAGGGTGGCGTCGGCGTAGGGCTCACCCCGGGAGGCGGTGTCGGCCGCGGCGCAGCCGCGGCGTCCCGTGCGGCCGGCTCCCGCAGGCGAACCTCCAGCACCACGGTGCCGTGCCGCAGCTCCGCCGTCCAGGGGGCCCAGTCGTCGCGCGGGCTCACGAACTTCCCCATGAACCCCGTGTCCCAGACGGCGCCGATCCCCCACCGCGCGAACTTGCCGCCGGCCGGCATGCGGCCGGGCTCGAACACCACCCACTCGACGTGGTTGAAGCCCGTCATCCAGCCGCCGTCGAGCTCGAAGCGGCCGTCCGCGCCGGTACGGGTCGAGGTCTGGGTGGAGTCGACCCGGGACGGCGACGAGCTGTCGAGGATGAGCTCCGGGATGTGGTACCCCACCCGCGCCACGAGCGCCCCCTCGACCGGCGCGCCGGTCGATGCGTCGAGCACCCGGCCGCGGATCTCCGGGATTCGTCGCAGGCAGCCGGTGGTGAGGAGCAGGCAGACGAGGCCCGCGAGGGCCGCGGCAGCGGCCGGCGCGGTCGGTCGGGTGCGGGTGGTGCGTGGCGTCATGGTCTGCTCCCGGCTCCGGTCGGTGGTCATGCGCTCTCCTCGACGGGTTGAGACGGGCGCCATGCTACCCAAGCCTCCACCAGGTAGCAACTTCCCCCCGCCCCACGGAGGCGGCCAGGCGCTGCCGCAGCTCGCCGCTGCCGGCGGTTCCGTAGAGGGCGCCGGACGGGACCACGAGGACGTCGTGCTCCTCGGCTGCCAGCAGCGGGGCGAAGGTGAGGGGCAGGAGGTCGAAGGTGCGGCCCATCCCCGCCAGCAGGGTCGCCACGCCGCCGTGGAAGCCGGCTTCGAGCACCGCCACCCGCGCCGCCCGCGCCAGCTCGACGTCTACCGGGGGAACGGTCTCGCCGTAGCGCGCCGCCAGCTCGCCGAGGCCGGAGCCCACCGCCTCGAGGCTCTCCTCGGTGAGGCCCTCGTCGTCGCCGAGCTCGACCAGCCACGACGCGCGGCCGAAATCGGCCAGGCTCGCCACCCCCTTCTCCACCCCGGCCGCGGCCATGGCGCGCCAGCTCGTGAGGCGGGTGACCGCGTCCGCCCGGCTCACCGGGCGGGGTTTGCAGGTGCCTGGCTGCAGAGAGAACAGAGCTCGAGACCCCACGTCGACCCTCCCCCCTCGAGCCCAGGACGGGTGCGGCGACGGACTGCCGAGCTCCGCTGACGCGAGCGTCCCGACAACCTCATCCGGCACGAGTGCGGATACGGCGCGGATGCGTGGGCGTGCGACGACACCGCTGTGCCGGAGCTCCTCCGTGGTCTACACTGGGACGGGGACGGTGCCATGGCGACCATGATCGAGACGACTGTGAACATCTGGCGCGAAGGCGACCAGTACGTCGCTCACGCCATGCCGATCAACGTGCTCTCGGCCGGTCCGACGCCCGACGCCGCGCGGGAAGCGGTCGCCGAGGCGGTCCACGTGTTCGCTGCGACCGCCCGTGACGCCGGGACGCTCGAGCAGATCCTCGAGGAGGCAGGGTACTCGCTCCGCGACGGTCGGTGGGCGGCGCCAGAGTGGGTAGCGATCGAACGTCAGGCCGTCGCCGTGTGAGCGATGCCCCGCATCACCCCGATTCACTGGCGGAGGCTGGAGCGCGTCGTGCTCGCCGTCGGCTTTCACCTTGCCCGGCAGGAGGGCAGCCACAGGTCGTACGTGAAGGAAGGCGTGCTCCGCCCCGTGGTCATCCCGACCTACGATCAGGTCCCCGTCTCCATCATCCGCGCCAACCTCGCGACGGCCGGCGTCTCCAGGGAGGAGTACTTCCGGCTGCTGGGGGAGACCTGAGGGCCGTCCGTGCCGGGCCCTGGGAGGCCGGGAAGTCAGAACGGTGCCGGATCTGGCGTTGACGGCGGCGCCGTGGAGGGCGCCGGAGGGGACCACGAGCACGTCGTGCTCGTCGGCCGCGAGCAGGTGGTCGAAGGTGAGCGGCAGGAGGTCGAAGGTGCGGCCCATCTCGGTCAGCAGGGTCGCCACCCCGCGGTCGAAGCCGAGGTGCCACTCATCCCATCCGCGGCGTGGCCTGTCGGACCGTCCTCCAGCACGGCGGCGGTCGTGATGGGTGGCACCTGACCCGAGCCGACCGGCTCGCCGCCGTGACTCGCGTCCGGCAGGGCTTCCCGCGCGAGCCGGTCCGCACCCTCGGCGCCCTCCACCCGGCCAGCGCGCTGACGGCGAGGGGCGCGGTCCCCGGCCTCGCCCTGCTCGGCCCGGACGACCGCGCCCGCGCCAACGCCGGGGCGCTCGGCTTCGAGGTCCTGCCGCGGTCGCCGTCCGCGGCTGCGACCCGGTCGCCCCTCAGCCCCCGCCCCAGGCCGAGGTGTCGCCGGACTCGAACCCGTCGGCGAAGAGCGGGGTCTCGTCCGGGGCGAAGGAGCAGGAGAGCGTGTAGTCGCCCATCAGGTCGACGCCGCCGGAGCGGTAGGTGTCGCACGCCAGCCAGTAGGTCCCGGCCGGGATCCACTCAGTGAAGCTGATGTGGGCCCGGCGCAGGCAGGAGCCGGCGTCCGGGGCGGTGAGCAGGTGGATGTCGATGTCCACCTCGTTGTCGCAGGCCACCTCGACCGCGAGCGAGCCCGGGGCGGCGACGGTGAAGCGGTAGGTCTTCTCGCGGCCGCCCTCGTCGACCGCGGGCGCGCAGCTGTAGGCGTCGAGCTGGTCGGTGCCGCCGCTCGAGCGGGTGGTGTTGTGGTCGACGTAGGGGAAGCCGGGGATCGGGATCGGGTCGTCGACGGTGCCGCGCTCCTCCTCGGGCGGCGTGCCGCGGGCGTAGACGAAGGCCCAGACGGTGTTCAGGTTGGCGTAGCCGTTGTCGTAGCCGGGCCAGTCGTAGCTCGCGCCGGCACCGTTGAAGCTCATGTAGCCCTGGTTCTTGTCGCCGTACGGGTCGTTGAAGACCAGGGTGTGCTGGCCCTCGTGGTGGCCGGTCGCGGTGGTGTAGTGGCCGGCCGAGGTGATCGAGGACAGGACCACGAACGGGTTCCGGGCCGCGACCTCGGCGGTCGCCTCGGCCCAGGTCGGGGACCAGTCCACCGCCGGCGAGGAGAGGCCGTGCTGGGCGACGTAGGTGCGCATGTTCTCCGCGGTGTGGAGGTCGTTGTCCTGCCAGATGAAGCCGTGCCCGCCGTACCCCCCCTCGGCCCAGGTGTCGTAGGTGTAGCCGTTGTGGCTGTAGACGTCCGACACGTAGGCGCCGAGGTGGCTGGTGTGGGCGAACGGCGTCGTCGCCAGGAAGTCCCAGTCGGCCAGCACGCCGTAGAAGCCGATGGCCATGGTGGCGGCGGTGGCGCCGCAGGCGCCGCCGCCGTCGAACCAGCCCGGCGTGCAGTGCACCTGGTGGTGGTAGGGCACGCCGCGGATCGACCGGATCGCCCGCGGGGCCAGCGGACCCGGCGCCGCGAGGGCGGGCAGGACGACGGTGCGCTCGGGCGCGGGCAGCTCGAGGCGCCGCACCCCCTCGACGGTTCGGTCGGGGGTCAGCCGGCCCTGGTGGAGGGCGCCGTCGGCGCCGCCCTCGAGGAGCAGGAGCCCGCTCGGGGAGACCGCGGGCGCGCGGGGCGCGAGACCCGGCTCGACCGCCAGCTCCCGGGAGCTGCCGTCGAGCCCGTAGCGCACCAGGCGGACCTCGACCAGCCGCTCGTCGGCGTAGACCCGCTCGGAGGCGACGACCGCCCCGCCGCCGGGCTCCCACGCCGGGTCGTCGCCCGGGCCCAGGGTCCGGGTCGCCCCCGAGGCGAGGTCGACCAGGTACAGCTCGCCGCCGAGGGTCGAGGCCAGCAGCCGGGACCCATCCGGGGAGAGCACCGGCCGGCAGCTGGGGACGCCCGCCGGGGACAGCTGGCGGCGGTCGCCGGTGGCCAGGTCGAGGGCGAACAGGGCGTCGTGGTCGTCGTTGGCGACCACCCGCAGCGGGTCGCTCGCCAGCGCGAGCCAGTCGGCGTGGGCGGGCAGCTCGGCCGTGGCCAGGGGCTCGAGGTCGCGGTCGAGGACCACCAGCTCGGTGCCGAGGGTGAAGGCGACCTCGCCGCCCGGGCCGAAGGCCGGGTTGCCGGCGGCCGCGACCGGGCCGGACAGCAGCTCGACCTCGGCCGTGGCGAGGTCGAGCAGGGCCGGGGCCTGCAGGCGGGCGCCGCCGGGCAGCTCCTGGACGACCTTGAAGCCGACCCGCCGGCCGTCCGGCGACCAGCGCGCCGCGGCCCCCCTGGTCAAGGTGCCGGTCACCTCGAGGCAGGAGAGCGGCTCCAGGTCGCAGACCAGGAGGCGGGCGTGGGTCGGGTCCGGGACGACCACCCGGCTGCCGTCCGGCGACAGGGTCGGCCCGGGCCAGGCGGTGGCGGACAGGAGCAGCGCGCACCCGGCCGGCCACCAGAGGCGCCCGCAGCCGCCCTCGCGCCTGCCCCAAGACCGCGCTCCAGATCGCATCGCCCGTCTCCCGGCCGCCCGCTGCGAGGCCGGCTCGGCCCGAACCCAGTGTAGCGCGAGCGGCCGCCGCCCCATCCGGGCCGTGCCGTGGGGGTACCATGGAGGCAGCGACGTCTGCCGCTGGATCGGAGCGTGCGCCGTGAGATCTCCGTCGGCCTGGCTCGTCATCCTGGTGGCCGCGGCCGCGGCCGCGGCCGTGCCCTCTGCCTCCGCCGGGGTCAACGAGGCAGAGGACTTCCAGCTCAACAGCTTCACCACCGGCGACCAGGGCGCACCTGCGGTGGCGGTGGGCGCGGACGGGGGCTACCTGGTGGTGTGGGAGAGCGCCGCCTCGGCCGGCTCGGACGCAGACGGCAGCAGCGTCCAGGTCCGGTTCCTGCCGCTGGTGGGGCAGGCCGGCCTCGCCGGGTGGTGGCGAGGAGACGGCGACGGCACCGACTCGAGCGGGGAGGACAACGACGCGGCGTTCGAGGGCGCCCCGGCGTTCGTGTCCGGCGTGGTCGGCCTCGGCCTGAGGCTGGACGGGGTCGACGACGCCCTGGCGGTGCCGGACTCGGTCAGCCTCGACCTCGGCGACGGGGACTTCTCGGTCACGCTGTGGGTCAAGACCGGGGCGCAGTTCCCGTACCTGGTCGACAAGATGGCGGTCGCCCCGAGGACCGGCTTCTCGACCTACCTCAAGGACGGCAACCCGGGCATCATCCTCTACTCCGGGGAGGTGGGACGGCAGTTCAACTCCACGACCTTCGTCGCCGACGAGGACGCCCACCTCGTCGCCATCACGGTCGAGCGCACGTCCACCACCGGCGGCCGGATCTGGGTCGACGGGGAGCTGTCGACCATCTTCGACCCCACCCTGGCGAGCGGCCCCCTCGCCAACGACGCGCCGCTGGTCATCGGCCGCCGGGGGGATGCTCTCGGCGGTGGCGGGTACCTGGGTGGGGTGGTCGACGACGTGCGGCTCTGCGGTCGCGCCCTCGGCGAGGCCGAGGTGCGGTACCTGGCCGCGGCCCGCGGCGGGGCGCTGTTCTCGGACGGCCTGGAGCGGGGCGACACCCTGTCCTGGAGCACCGTGAGCGCACGGTAGGGTGCCCGCTGCGAGCTCCTCGCGGTTGAGTGGTCCTTGAGCCACCAGCAGGCGGCTTTCGGCCGAACCCACTCACCTTGGCGGTGGACGGCCGGGTGGGGGAGCTGAGGGCTGACCGCTGACCGCCCGGCCAGGGCACGCCGCGACCGACCAGGGGGAGGGGCGCGCCAGTTACAATGGGCCGGCGCCCGTCGCCGGGAGGGCCAGGCATGCCGCACGAGTCACATCCAGCAGGGGTCGTCGGTCGTTCCGTCCGCCGCGTCGACGCCGACGAGAAGGCCACCGGCCACGCCCAGTTCGTGGCCGACATCACGCTGCCGGGGCAGCTGCACGCGGTGGTCCACCGCTCGAGCCGGGCCCATGCCCGCATCCGCGGGGTGGACACCGCGGCGGCGCTGGCGGTCGACGGCGTGTGGGAGGTGGTGACCGGCGAGCAGGCGCCGTTCGTGATCGGCGAGTGCCTGCGCGACCACAGCATCATGGCCCGCGGCAAGGTGCGCTTCGTCGGCGAGCCGGTGGCGGTGGTGCTGGCGCCGGACCGCCTGGCCGCGGTGCGGGGGGCCGAGGCGGTCGCGGTCGAGTACGAGGACTTGCCGGCGGTGCTCGACGTGGACGCGGCGCTCGCCCCGGGCGCGCCGCTGGTGCACGAGGACCTCGGCTCCTACCGCATCCTGCCCACCTTCCACCCGGCCCCGGGCAGCAACGTCTTCCACCGCTACGCGGCCGCCCGCGGCGACCTCGACGCGGCGCTGGCCGCGGCCGAGCTGGTCCACGAGGGGGTCTACGACTACCCCCACATCGCCCACGTCCAGCTCGAGCCGCACGGCGCGGTGGCCTGGTGGCGGACCCCGACCTCGCTCACCGTCTGGTGCTCGGCCCAGTCGCCGCACCTGGTGCGCAAGGTGCTGGCGGAGATGTTCGAGCTGCCGCTGACCGGGGTGCAGGTGATCGTGCCCTACATCGGCGGCGGCTTCGGCGGCAAGTCCGACACCACCGTCGAGCCGCTGGCGGCGGCGGTGGCGCGGCGGGTGGTCGGCCACCCGGTCAAGCTGGTGCTGACCCGCGAGGAGATGTTCTTCGGCTCCCTGCTCGGCCGCGGCGCGCGCGCCCGCATCACGAGCGGCCACGACCGGGACGGCCGCTTCCTCGCCGCGGAGGTGGAGCTGTCGTTCGCCTGCGGCGCCTACGGCGAGTACGGCATCAACGTCGTCGAGGGCGCCGGCCACGTCGCCCTGGCGACCTACCGCGTGCCCGCCTTCCGGGTCGCGTCGCAGGCGGTCTACACCAACACCCCGTTCATCGGCGCCTTCCGCGGCTACGGCCACCCCGAGGCGCACTGGGCGATGGAGCGGCACCTCGACCACGTCGCCGACCGGCTCGGCCTCGACCCCACCGAGCTGCGCCGGGTCAACCTGCTCGGCCCCGGCGACCGCCACGTCACCGACCAGGAGGTGGAGCCGTCGCACGGCGACCTGCGTGGCTGCCTGGAGGCGGTGGCCGCCTCGCTGGCCACGGTGGACCTCACGCCGCGCGACGCGGAGCACCCGCGCGGCGCCGCCCTGTGCCCGCTGATGAAGGCGCCGGTGATGGCCTCCAACGCCTCCAGCTCGGCGCTCGTGAAGCTCAACGGCGACGGCAGCGTCGACCTGGTGTTCTCCGGCACCGAGATGGGGCAGGGGGCGCGCACCGCGCTGGCGCAGATCGCGGCCGAGGCGCTCTCCGTGCCGCTCGAGCGGATCTCGGCCTGCCGCGGGGTCGACACCGCCTCCCACCCCTACGAGTGGCAGTCGGTCGGCTCCACCACCACCTGGAAGGTCGGCCAGGCCATCCGCCGCGCCGCCGCCGAGCTGGTCGCCCGCCTCAAGGCCAACGCCGCGCTGCGCCTCTCCGTGCCGGTCGAGCGCCTCGGCTACGACGGCGACGCCCTGTGGGACACCGAGGACCCCGCGCGGCGGGTGGCGGTGACCGAGGTGGCGCTCAACGCCGTCCACGCCGACGGCCACGCCGAGGGCGGCCCGGCGGTGGGCTACGGCGCCTTCACGCCGGCCGGCATCACCTGGCCCGACGCCGCCGGCAAGGGCCGCCTGGCGGGCGAGTGGACCTTCGGCTGCCAGGGGGCGGCGGTCGAGGTCGACCTCGCCACCGGCGAGGTGCGGCCGCTCAAGCTGGTCACGGCCATGGACGTCGGCCGGGTGGTCAACCCCGACCTGGCCCGCGGCCAGGTCGCCGGCGCCATGGTGCAGAGCCTGGGCGCCGCCCTCATGGAGCAGGTGGTGTACGGCGCCGACGGCCGCATCCGCAACGCCACCCTGACCGACTACAAGATCCCCACCGAGGAGGACCTCGACGGGGTCGAGCTGGAGGTCGTGTTCCTCGAGACGCCGTTCGACGAGGGGCCGTTCGGCGCCCGCTGCCTGGCCGAGCACGGCATCGTCGCCCTGGCGCCGGCGGTGGCCAACGCCGTCCGCCGGGCGACCGGTTGCCACCTCGACCGCCTGCCGCTGACCGCGGACGCGGTGCTCGAGGCCGTCGGCCGGGCGCGGGCGGCGAGCGAGGGGGCCCGGCCCGGCGCGGAGCGCGAGGAGGTGGACCGTGTTTGACCCCTACCGCTACG
>CAYTJW010000046.1:0-15977 GCA_964438135.1 uncultured Thermoanaerobaculia bacterium | reverse complement strand
GGCCACCGCCGGCGCGTGCCCGGCGGCGCTGACGCGGACCGCCACCCCGCCCTCGGGGAGGGCCGCGAAGCGGTAGGTGCCGTCGCTGCCGGTGGTGGTGGCGAGGCCCGCGGTCGGCACCAGCAGCTCGACCGCGGCCCCGGCCAGCGGCTGGCCGGAGCTCGAGCGGACGGTGCCGGCCAGGTCGAGGGTCGCGGCCGGGCCGGGCTCGAGCACGACGTCGAGAAACGCCCTCTGGCCGGGGTAGACCGTCACCGCCTCGGCCCGCGACAGGTGCGCCTGGTGCTCGAACAGCAGCAGGTAGTGGCCGGGCAGGAGCAGCCGGTGGTAGTCGCCGACGACCGGGTCGGCGGTGACCGCGGAGCGGTCCTCGGCCGTGTCGTGGCCGACCACGGTGACGGTGGCGGCGACCGGGGCGCCGCCCGGGTCGGTGACCACGCCGTGCACGCCGCGCCGGGCCTGGTCGAGGAAGTCGACCAGCGCGCCCCGCTGCGCCTGCCAGAAGCCGGGCAGGGTGGAGCCGGCCGGCTTCTTGACCTCCGACAGCTCCACCGTCACCTCGCGGCCGCCGTGGAAGAAGGTGGTGTGGTCCTGGCGGCCGCCGTACACGGTGTACCAGTCCCAGCCGTTGGTGACGCCGTCGTCGAGGTCGCGGAAGTAGCCCGGGTCGGCGGTCGAGGCCAGGTGGACGCGGTCGGCCCAGGAGCGCGCCAGGCGCCGGAACCACTCGTCGTCGACGTGGCGGCGGGCAGCGCTGTCCCAGGGGTAGTTGACCACCTCGGCGCCGCCGTGGAGGTTGGCCGCGAGGGCGAAGCGCTGCTGCGCGGCCAGGGCCATGAAGGCGGTGGTCTCGACGGCGTGGGGCTGGCCGTCGGGGTGGTCGCCCCGGACCGGGTCCGGGAAGTTGCGGTTCATGTCGACCCCGCTCGAGCTGCCGTCCGGGCGGGACAGGAAGCGGCGGGCCCCGGCCAGGCTGTCGTCGCTGCCGGCGTAGGTGCCGTCCGGGTTGGCGAGCGGGTTGACCCAGATCTCGAGGTCCTCGACCAGCCGGGTGAGCTCGGCGGTCTCGGGGTCGGCCGAGGTCGGGTCGTAGCGGGCGAGCAGCTCGTCGACCAGCCGCAGCAGCAGCACGAAGCCGACCGTCTCGTCGCCGTGCATGCTGGAGGTGAGCAGCACCGCCGGCTCGGCCTCGTCCCGCTCGGGGTGGTCGGAGATCTTCACCGCCAGCAGCCGGTGCGGCCGCGCCAGGTTGGCGGTCGGGCCGAGGTCGACCAGCTGGCAGAGGTCGGGCCTGGCGGCGGCGAAGCCCTCCATCATGGCCACGTACTGGCCCCAGGTGGGGTAGGCGGTCCACTGTTCGGGGGCCGCCAGGCCGGTGCCGGGCTCGAAGCCCGCCCCGGGCAGGGGCAGCTCCTGCCAGGCGAGGCCGAGGCGCCGCAGCGCCTCGAGCTGGGCCGGGGTGGCGTAGGCGTGGACCTCGCGGCCGTCGACGCGGTCGACGCTGACGGTGCGGCCGAGGAGCTCCAGCGCGGCCCGGTCCGGGGCGTGCAGCCGGACGTAGGCGGTGTCGTCGCCGGCCGCCGGGGCGGCGCCGACGGCCGCGAGGAGCAGCAGCGCCGCGGCCATGAGGTGGACGGCTCGCACCGGCGGAGCATAGCCGGGCCGCCCCCGCCTGTCACCCCGGTCGGCGGTCGAACCCCGGGGCCGCGGCCTGCGTACCTGGAGCGGGCACGGGGCGCCGCCGGTCGCGGTACCATGCGCCGACCACGGTCCAGGGAGGTGCGGTGAGCGAGAGGCACGGAGAGCCGGGGCGGTGGGTCGGCCCGGTCGAGGGCGTGGCCGACGAGCTGCTGCTGCTCGGCGAGAGCGAGGCGGTCGAGGCCTACTGCGACGAGCTCAACCGCCGCCGGCTGCGCGGCTTCCTGTGGCTGTTCGTGGTCGTCGGCGCGCTCTACGGGCTGGTGATGTCCCTGGCCGGCCAGCCGCTGCTGGCGGTCCTCGGCGGCGGCATGGCGCTGGCCGACCTGGTGCTGCTGCGGCTGAGTCGGGCGCCGGCGGCCCTGGCGCGCGTCCGCCCGGTCGCGGCCGCCGCCGTCCTGCTCCACTTCGTGGCCCTCAACCTGCTCCACCCCGGGGTCGACGCCGAGGGCCTGGGGCTGTGGTACCTGGCGCTGGCGGTGCTGGCCGCGCGGCTGCGGCTGGCCGTGGGCGAGCAGGTGGCGCTGCTCGGCACCCTCTACGCCCTGCTCGCCGTGCGGGTGGTGCTGGTCAACACGGTGCTGCTCCGCCAGCGGCCGCCGGTCGGCGAGCTGGTCGGCTTCGCCGTTGTCGGCCTGGTGGTGCTGGCGGCGGCGACCGGGTTCGCGTACCGCGACCGGAGGCGCTTCCTGCTCCGCTTCCGGGCCGAGACCAGCCGCCACCGGGAGCGGTTGCGGATGAAGCAGGAGCTGGAGCACGCGCGCTCGATCCAGCTCTCCATGCTGCCCCGCGCGGCGCCGGAGCCGGGTTGGCTGGACATCGCCGCCCTGTCCCTGCCGGCGACCGAGGTCGGCGGCGACTACTACGACTACTTCCAGCTCGCCCCGGACCGGCTGGCGGTGGTGGTGGGCGACGTGACCGGCCACGGCGTGGCCAGCGGCCTGGTGCTGTCCGGGGTGCGGGCGGGCCTCAACCTGCTCGAGGGCGACATGCACGAGCCGGCGGCGGTCCTCGCCCGGGTCAACCGGATGGTGAAGCGGATCTCGCCGCCGCGGCTGCTCATGACCATGGGCCTGGTGCTGCTCGACCGCGAGCGGCGGGAGGTGGTGGTGGTGACTGCCGGCCACCCCCCGGTCCTCCACCTGCGGGCCGCCGAGGGGCGGCTGGACGAGCTCGGGCGGGGGGCGCTGCCGCTCGGCGCCCTGGCCGACACGACCTACGCCGAGGTGCGGGCCGGTCTCGCCCCGGGCGACCTCCTCCTGGCGTACAGCGACGGCGTGGTCGAGGCGGTCGACCCGTCCGGCGAGCAGCTCGGCTGGGAGCGCCTCCGCCGCGCCCTGGTCGAGGCGGCCGCCGGGCCCCGGGCGCGCGACGTCCGCGACGCGCTGCTGCGGGCGGTGTGGGAGTGGAAGGGCGAGGCCGAGCAGGTCGACGACGTCACCATGGTGGTGGTGCGGGTGACCGGCTAGCGGTGGGGTCTCGAGAGCGTTCAGCCGTCAGCGGCCAGCCTCCAGCTCCCCCCCGCCCGACCGGAGCGACCTCCGGCGCTCGCCGCCACGACGCCGGTTGATCCTCTGACCTCGGCAGGACGCGAGGCGGTGGCGGCGCCGGCTACCGGAGGGGTGGGCGAGCTGAGAGCTGACGGCTGATCGCTGACAGCCGCGCGCCGGGCGCCCGCGGCGGGCGGCTCGGTGCTAGCATGGGACAGACCCGAGCAGGCGGTGGCGGTCGCGGGCCACCGGGGTCGGAGAGCGGGAGGCGGATGGGCGAGCTGTTCCCCGACGACCCCTTCTTGCAGCAGGCGCTGGTGGCGATGGGGGTGGGCGTGGTCGCGGCCGACGCCAGGGGTTGGGTCACGTTTCTGAACCCGGTCGCCGAGCGGCTCACCGGCTGGTCGTGCGCCGAGGCGCTGGGCCGGCCGCTCGACCGCGTCCTGCGCCTGCAGGTGGAGGCCGAGGCGCCGCGGGTCCTGGACCCGGCGGGCGAGGCGGCCCCCCGCACCGACACCGAGGAGGCGGTGCTGGAGCGGCGGGACGGCGAGAGCTACTCGGTCGAGCTGACGGTCACCCCGGTCACCGACGAGGGCGGCCGGGCGCGCGGCCTGATGGTGCTGCTGCGCGACATCAGCGAGCAGCGCCTGCTCGCCCTGCACGTGGCCCGCCTCGCGACCTACGACCAGCTCACCGGCCTGCTCAACCGTCCGGCCTTCCTGCAGCACCTCGAGCGGGGGCTGCAGACCGCCGGCGTCGAGCGCCGCCTGTTGCTGTTCCTCGACGTCGACCAGTTCAAGCTGATCAACGACACCTGCGAGCACTCGGCCGGCGACCAGCTGCTGTGCTGGGTGGCCGAGCTGCTGCGGGAGGTGGCGAGCGACCGGGACGTCGTCGCCCGGCTCGGCGGCGACGAGTTCGCGCTGCTGGTCGAGCGGCCGACGGTCGAGGAGGGGGTGCTGTTCGCCCAGCAGGTGCAGCGGCGGTTGCAGGAGTACCTCTTCACCTGGGAGGACAAGAGCTTCAGCGTCTCGGCCAGCGTCGGGGTGGTGCCGCTCGCCGCCGAGGCAACCTCGGCCGCGGCCCTGCTGTCGATCGGCGACCACGTCTGCTACATGGCCAAGGAGCGGGGCCGCAGCGGCCTGCAGCTGTGGTCGCGGTCCGACGCCGAGGTGACCCGCAGCCGCGACGAGATGGAGTGGGTGGCGCGGGTCAACAACACTCTCGAGAGCGGCCAGGTCCGCCTCTACGCCCAGCCGATCCGGCCGTTGTCGCCGCACTCGCTGCGCGGGCTGCAGTTCGAGGTGCTGCTCCGGATGCTGGAGCGGGACGGGCGGGTGCGGACGCCGGGGCAGCTGGTGCAGGCGGCGGAGCGCTACGGCCTGATGCCGGCGGTCGACCGCTGGGTGGTGCGGTCGACCCTGCGGGCGCTGCGGGAGCTCGACCCCGGGGTGCTGCAGCGGATCCACTTCTGCTCGGTCAACCTGTCGGGTCTCTCGCTGCGCGACGAGTCGGTGCTGGACAGCATCCGCAGCCAGCTGGCGGCGACCGGCATCCCGCCCCAGAAGCTGTGCTTCGAGATCACCGAGACGGCGGCGGTGCAGAACCTGGAGCAGGCGCGGTGGCTGATCCAGGAGCTGGCCGCGATCGGCTGCAGCATCGCCCTCGACGACTTCGGCACCGGCGTCGCCTCGTACGGCTACTTGAAGGAGCTGCCGGTCAACTACCTCAAGGTGGCCGGCAACTTCATCGAGGGCATCGCCACCAGCCCCCTCGACCGGGCCATGGTCGAGTCGATCAACCAGATCAGCCACCTCATGGGGGTGGAGACGATCGCCGAGAACGTCGGCAGCCGCGAGCTCTACGACCAGGTGCGCGCGATCGGCGTCGACCACGCTCAGGGCTACTGGATCGGCCTGCCCCGGCCGTTGGCCGAGACCTGCGCGCCGCCGGTCTGAGCCCGCCGCCGGGGCGACCCCCCTGGCCGCGGTCGAGACCCTGGCCGCGGGCCTCGAGGCCGTGAGCTCGGCTCCGGGCGGCACACCACCCCCACCCACCGCCTGCCGGTGCGGCCTCTCGAGGGGCGCGTCTTCCCAACTCCGCGCCCGAGGTGTAGGATTCGGTCTCGGTGACAGCGATCTCATTGCGGGCTGCGGGAGCGACGCAGCCGGGGGCGGCGCCCGGGCCGCGCGGAGGGGCCATGACATCGGCGGGAACCAACCACCACGAGTCGCTGGCGGAGCGGCTGGAGCGGACCACCGGCACCCCGGTGCTGGCGTGCTACCAGTGCGGCAAGTGCTCGGCGGGCTGCCCGATGGCCGCCGAGACCACGCTGCGGCCGCACGACGTGATGCGCCTGGCGGCGGCCGACCGGCTCGACGAGCTGCTGGCCAGCGAGTCGATCTGGCTGTGCCTGACGTGCGAGACCTGTACCACCCGCTGCCCGAACCGCTGCGACCCGGCCCGGGTCGTCGACGCCCTGCGCGAGGAGGCGGCCGGGCGGGCGCCGCGGCCGATCGGCGCCTTCCACCGCTCGTTCCTGGACCAGGTCGAGCGCTACGGCCGGATGTTCGAGCTGGGGCTGATCATGCAGTACAAGCTGCGCACCGGCGAGCTGCTCAAGGACGCCACCGCCGGGCCGGCGATGCTCGCCCGGGGCAAGCTCAAGCTCGCCCCCCACTCGATCGAGGGGGTGGCGGACGTGCGGCGGATCTTCGCCGCCTGCCGGGCGGAGCGCAAGGGGGGAGAGGCATGAGGATCGGTTACTACCCGGGCTGCTCCCTGCACGCGACCTCGCGCGAGTACGACGAGAGCCTGCGCGCCATCGCCAGGGGTCTCGACCTGGAGCTGGTCGAGATCGAGGACTGGTCGTGCTGCGGCGCCACGTCGGCGCACGCGACCGACCACCTGCTCTCGGTCGCCCTGCCGGCGCGCAACCTGGCCCTGGCCGAGGCGCAGGGGCACGACGAGGTGCTGGCGCCCTGCGCCGCCTGCTACAACCGGCTCGCCTCCGCCCGCCACCAGATCGGCGCGAGCCCCGAGCTCGCCGCCCGGGTCGGCGAGGTGCTGGCACGGCCCTTCGCCAACCGGGTCGCGGTGCGCAGCGCGGTCGAGGTCATGCGCGAGCGGGCGGCGACTCTCGAGGCGGCGGTGACCACGCCCCTGACCGGCCTCAAGGTGGCCTGCTACTACGGCTGCCTGCTGGTCCGCCCGCCCGAGGTCTGCGCCTTCGACGACCCCGAGCAGCCGACCTCGATGGAGGAGGTCGTCCGCGCCACCGGGGCCGAGGCGGTGACCTGGAACCGGCGCCTCGACTGCTGCGGCGGCGCCTTCTCGCTCGCCCGCACCGCCTCGGTCCTGCGCCTCGGCCGCGAGATCCTCGACGACGCCCGCCGGGCCGGCGCCCGGATGGTCGTCGTCGCCTGCCCGATGTGTCACTCGAACCTCGACTTCCGGCAACGGGCGACGCTCGAGCGCGGCGTCGAGCCGATGCCGGTGCTGTTCCTCGGCGAGCTGGTCGGCCTCGCCTTCGGCCTCGAGCCGAAGGCCCTCGGCCTGGGCCGTCACTTCGTCGACACGGCCAAGGTCGCGAGGCGCGCGCCGGCGGCCGCGGCGTCGAAGGGGGTGGCGTGATGGCCCGCGTCGGCGTGTTCGTCTGTCACTGCGGCGAGAACATCGGTCGCACCGTCGACTGCGCCCGGGTGGCGCAGGAGTTCGCGACCCTGCCCGGGGTGGCGCACGCCCAGGACTACAAGTACATGTGCTCCGACCCCGGCCAGGCGCTGATCAAGCAGGCCATCGCCGACAAGGGGCTGGACGGGGTGGTGGTCGCGGCCTGCTCGCCGCACATGCACGAGAAGACCTTCCGCCGCGCCTGCGCCTCGTCCGGCCTCAACCCCTTCCTGTGCGAGATGGCCAACATCCGCGAGCACTGCTCGTGGATCCACGAGGACCGGGAGCGGGCCACCGACAAGGCGGTCGACCTGGCCCGCTTCATCGTCGAGAAGGTCAAGCGCAACCAGCCGCTGGAGACGATCCGCATCCCGGTCACCCGGCGGGCGCTGGTGATCGGCGGCGGCATCGCCGGCATCCAGGCCGCGCTCGACATCGCCGACGGGGGCGCGCACGTCGTGCTGGTCGAGAAGGAGCCGTCGATCGGCGGCCACATGAGCCAGCTGTCGGAGACCTTCCCGACCCTGGACTGCTCGCAGTGCATCCTCACCCCGCGCATGGTCGAGGTCTACCAGCACCCGAACATCACCCTCTACAGCTACTCCGAGGTGGAGGAGGTGTCGGGCTACATCGGCAACTTCACGGTCACGGTCCGGCGCAAGGCCCGGTCCATCAACGAGGACCTCTGCAACGGCTGCGGCGCCTGCGCCAAGGTCTGTATCCAGAAGAAGATCCCCTCGGAGTTCGACGCCGGGCTCGGGCTCCGCACGGCGATCTACGTCCCCTTCCCCCAGGCCGTGCCCAACACCCCCGTGGTCGACCGCGCCAACTGCGCCTACTTCAAGGCCAAGGCCCGGGGGGCGAAGAAGGACGCCTGCGGCAAGTGCAGGGAGGCCTGCAGCCGCGGGGCGGTCGACTTCGCCCAGGTCGACTCCTTCGTCACCGAGCAGGTGGGGGCGATCGTGGTCGCGACCGGCTACCAGCTCTACACCATCGGCAAGGAGCAGGACGGCGGCCTCAAGGGCTATGGCGAGTACGGCTACGGCACCCTGCCGGACGTCGTCGACGGGCTCCAGTTCGAGCGGCTGGCGTCCGCCTCCGGGCCCACCGGCGGCAAGATCCTGCGGCCGTCGGACGGCAAGGAGCCGAAGCGGGTCGTGTTCCTGCAGTGCGTCGGCTCGCGCGACCGCGCCAAGGGCATCGAGTACTGCTCGAAGATCTGCTGCATGTACGTGGCCAAGCACACCATGCTCTACCGCCACAAGGTCCACGACGGGCAGGCGACGGTGTTCTACATGGACATCCGCTCGGGCGGCAAGGGCTACGACGAGTTCGTCCGCCGCGCCATCGAGCAGGACGGGGCGCGCTACGTGCGCGGTCGGGTGTCCCGCGTCTACCGCGAAGGCGACGTGCTCAAGGTGCAGGCCTTCGACACCCTGTCCGGCGAGCCGCTGCTCCTGGACGCCGACATGGTGGTGCTGGCCACCGCCATGCGCGCTCAACCAGGGATCGAGGCGCTGGCGCAGAAGCTGTCCGCCTCCTACGACGGCCACGGCTTCTTCAACGAGGCCCACCCCAAGCTGCGGCCGGTGGAGACCAACACCGCCGGCGTCTTCCTGGCCGGCGCCTGCCAGGCGCCGCGCGACATCCCCGACTCGGTGGCGATGGCCTCGGCCACCGCGGCCAAGGTGCTGGGCCTGTTCTCCAAGGAGCAGCTGGAGCGCGAGCCGACCGTGGCCCGGGTCGACCCGGCGCTGTGCACCGGCTGCTTCCACTGCGAGCGGGTCTGCGCCTACGGGGCCGTCGAGCACCGCGAGATCCGCGACCGCAAGGGCAACCTGCTCAAGGTGGTGGCCGAGGTCAACCCGGGCGTGTGCCAGGGTTGCGGCACCTGCCAGGCCACCTGCCCGTCGAAGAGCGTCGAGCTGTCGGGCTTCACCGACGAGCAGATCTTCGCCGAGATCAACGCCCTGGCGGTTTGACGGGAACGACGTGACGGGAGCGACGATGGCGACACCCGCAGAGAGCCTGCAGAGCTTCGAGCCCAGGATCACCGCGTTCGTGTGCAACTGGTGCACCTACACCGGCGCCGACCTCGCCGGCACCAGCCGGCTGCAGATGGCGCCCAACGTCCGCATCATCCGCCTGCCCTGCACCGGCCGCATCGACCCGCTGTTCATCCTGAAGGCCTTCGAGCGCGGCGCGGACGGCGTGATCGTGTCCGGCTGCCACCCGGCCGACTGCCACTACACGGCCGGCAACTACCACGCCCGGAGACGCTTCGCGGTCTTCAAGGAGCTCGCCGAGCTGCTCGGCGTCGAGCCGGACCGGATGACCTTCTCCTGGGTCTCGGCCTCCGAGGGCGGCAAGTGGCGGGACGTGGTCAACGACGCCACCGAGCGGGTGCGGCGGCTGGGTCCCTTCACCGCCTACCGGGAGCTGGTCGGGAGGGCGTCATGAGGGAGCTGCGCGACCTCGCCCGCCAGCTGCTCGCCGACGGCACGGTCAAGGTGGTGGTCGGCTGGGAGGAGGGCCCGCACCGGGTCCGACCGGTCTTCGTCACCTCGCCCGAGGACGCCGACCGGCTGGTGTTCGACCACCGCTGCGTCCACAACCTCGCCACCTACCTGAACCCCCGCCGGTCGGTGGTGAGGAAGCTCGGCAAGCCGGCGGTGGTGGTCAAGGGCTGCGACGCCAAGGCGGTGGCGGGCCTGATCCGGGAGACCCAGATCGCCCGCGACGACGTGGTCCTGATCGGGGTGCGCTGCCCGGGGGTGGTGAGGAGGCCGGAGCGGCACGTGGACCTGACCGGGCTCACGGTCGCCCCGCGCTGCGCGGACTGCGACACGCGCGAGCCGCACCTGGCCGACCACCTCGTCGGCGAGGCGGCGTCCGCCCCGCCCGCGCCGATCGCGCCGGACGACCGCCTGGAGAAGCTGCGGCTGGCCGCGGCGGCCGAGCGCTGGGCCTTCTGGCAGGAGGAGCTCGGCCGCTGCGTCCGCTGCCACGCCTGCCGCGAGGCCTGCCCGATGTGCTTCTGCGAGCGCTGCGTGGCGGACAAGACCCAGCCGCAGTGGGTCGAGTCGTCGCCGCACGGCCGCGGCAATCTCGCCTGGCACCTCACCCGCGCCATCCACCAGGCCGGCCGTTGCGTCGCCTGCGGCGAGTGCGAGCGGGCCTGCCCGGTCGACATCCCGCTCGGTCTGCTCAACCGCCACGTCGCCTCGGTCGTGGCCCGGCGCTTCGGCTACACGGTCTCGGACGACCCGACCGTGCCGGCGCCGATCGGCAGCTTCGCGCTCGACGACAGCCAGGAGTTCATACTGTGAGAGAGCCTGCCTTCATCTCGCGCGCCAACCTCGAAGGCCTGGTCGCCGACCTCCGCGCCGCCGCGGTCGCCGTCGTCGCCCCGGCGCCAGCCGGCGGCGGCGGCGTCGACTACCGACCGGTCGAGCGGCTCGACGAGGCGCAGCTCGACGGGGCGATCCCCCGCCGCTCCCTCAAGGAGCTCTTCCTGCCGCCGACCGAGCCCCTCTTCTCCTGGCGGCAGGCGGACGGCACCCTCCAGATCCACGAGGTGCCGACCGAGTTCCCGCCGCGGGTCGTGATCGGCGCGAGGCCCTGCGACGCGGCCGCGGTCGCGACCGTCGACCTGGTCATGGGCTGGGACTACCAGGACGAGCTGTGGTTCGGCCGGCGCGCCGCCACCACCATCGTCTCGCTCCTCTGCGCCTCCGGCGACGACACCTGCTTCTGCACCGCGGTCGGGCTCGGACCGGACGCCGGCAAGGGCTCCGACGTCATGCTGCTGCCGGTCGACGGCGGCTATCTGGCCGAGGTGCTGACCGACAGGGGCGAGGCGCTGGTCGCCGCCCACCGCGACCGCTTCGAGGAGGCCGGCGGGCGGTCCCGTCCCGAGGAGGCCGTGGCCGCCGCCCGCCGTCGCGTCGAGGCCAACCTGAACGTGGACACCGCCCTCGTCACCGCCTGGCTGACCGCCCACTTCTCGGACCCGCTGTGGCAGGGCATCGCCCTCCGTTGCAACGGCTGCGGGGCGTGTGCGGCGGTGTGCCCGACCTGCCACTGCTTCGACATCGTCGACGAGCCGGAGGGGGTCGCGCACGGCGTGCGGCGGCGCAACTGGGACACCTGCCAGACCTCCCGCTTCACGGTCCACGCCTCCGGCCACAACCCGCGCGACGGCCAGAACGCGCGCATGCGGCAGCGGCTGATGCACAAGCTCTCGATCTACCCGAGCCGGTTCGGCGAGCTGCTCTGCACCGGCTGCGGGCGCTGCGCCCGCGCCTGCCCGGGCGGCCAGGACATCCTCGAGACGCTCTCGAGCATCGCCGCACAGGCGGCCCGCGAAGCGGAGGCCAGGGCATGAACATCTACCAGCCCCACCTGATGACGATCGTGGACAGCGTCGACGAGACGGTCGACACCCGCACCCTGCGCCTGACCTTCATGGACCCGGCCCTCGGCGAGAGCTTCGACTTCCAGGCCGGGCAGTTCGGCGAGTACTCGGTCTTCGGCGCGGGCGAGAGCACCTTCTGCATCGCCTCGTCGCCGACCCGCAAGGGCTCGATCGAGTGCACCTTCAAGGCGGTGGGCAAGGCGACCAGGGCCCTGCGGGGCTTGAACGTCGGCGACACCATGGGCTTCCGCGGCCCCTACGGCAACCACTTCCCGCTCGACGAGATGGCGGGCTCGAGCCTGGTCTTCATCGCCGGTGGCATCGGCCTGGCGCCGGTGCGGTGCGTGATCTGGAACGCCCTCGACCTGCGCGACCGGTTCAAGGACGTGACCATCGTCTACGGCGCGCGCTCGGTCTCGGACCTGGTCTACAAGCGCGAGCTCGAGGAGTGGGCGGCGCGGCCGGACGTGAAGCTCTGGCAGACCGTGGACCCGGGCGGCGAGACGCCGGACTGGAAGGGCGAGATCGGCTTCGTGCCGACCATCGTCGAGAAGGCGGCGCCGAGCGCGGATGACGCCTACGCCATCGTCTGCGGCCCGCCGATCATGATCAAGTTCACCCTGCCGGTGCTCGACAAGCTCGGTTTCGCCCCGGACCGCGTCTACACCACGCTCGAGAACCGCATGAAGTGCGGCCTCGGCAAGTGCGGCCGCTGCAACGTCGGGCCGGTCTACGTCTGCAAGGACGGCCCGGTCTTCACCGCCGCCCAGCTCGCCGCCCTGCCGCCGGAGTACTGAGGCCGCCTCTTCCCGTGCCCCTCCCCGTCAGCGTGCCCGCAGCCGATGGAACGGGTGGGGGAGCGCCGCTCGGCCTCGGCCTCAGCTTTTCTTGCCCCCGGCGAGCCGGCAGCCGAGGCAGATGGAGAGGAACTTCGACTCCTCGTCGTCGGCCCGGCTGGTGAGGACGCAGGGGGCCGTGGTGCCCACCACCACCGCCGCCAGGCGCGCCCCGGCCAGGATCGTCGACGCCTTGTAGAAGATGTTCCCCGACTCGATGTTGGGGAAGATCACCACGTCGGCGGCGCCGCCGACCGGGCTGGTGACACCCTTGACCTCGCACGCCTCCGGGCTGAGGGCGACGTCGAGGGCCAGGGGACCGTCGACCACCGCGCCCTTGACCTGGCCGCGGTCCGCCATCTTGGCGATGACCGCGGCGTCGGTGGTCGCCGTCATCCGCTCCGACACCTTCTCGCTGGCCGCGAGCAGCGCCACCTTCGGCCTGGCGATGCCGAACGAGCGCGCCGCCGCCACGCAGTACTCGACGATCTTGACCTTGGTCTGGAGGTCCGGCTGCGGGATGACCGCCACGTCGCTGCCGAACAGCAGCTTGCCGTGCCGCTTCTGGTAGGCCGGCAGGTCGAAGACCGTGATGTGGCTCAGGACCGCACCCGGCGGCAGCAACCCCTTCTCCTTGTCGAGGAGCAGCTTCATGTACTTCTCGGTGCCGATCAGGCCCTTCATCAGCACGTCGGCTTCGCCGGCGCGGACCAGGTCGCGCGCCGTCTTGCCGGCCGCGAGGTCGTCCGCCTCGTCGAGCACCTCGAACAGGTCGTAGTCGAGGCCGAACCGCTCGCACAGCGTGCGGATGCGGGCCGAGTCGCCGACCAGGGTCATCTTCGCGACCCCCTCGGCGGCCGCGCGCGCGGCGGCCTGAATGGTGTCCTCGTCGTGGCCCGCGGCCACCGCCACGCGGCGGGGCGGCGCCCCTTTCAGCTCGGCCACCAGCTGGTCCAGGTTGCGGATCTCCGACATTCCCACCTCCATTACGGCATGTACTCCTTGGCTGGCTCGCGGCCCGACAGCACCCGCACGGCGCCCTTGACCAGCGCCACCATCTCGTTCTCGCCGGGGTACACCGTGACGCCGACGCCGGTGGCCACCAGGAGCTCCTCGACCCGCCGCACCAGCGCCTGCGACCGGGCCATGCCGCCGGTCAGGAGGACCCGGTCGACCGGCTCGCCGTCGAACGCCGGCCACAGGGCGGCGATGGCCTTGGCGACCTGGTAGCAGAGCGCCTCGAACACCAGCGCCGCCTCGGCGTCGCCGGCGGCGACCCGGCGCTCGACCTCGCGCAGGTCGGAGGTGCCGAGCAGGTCGATGAGCCCGCCGGCGCCCTTGTTGAGCTTCTTCAGCTCGGCCTGGGTGTACTTCCCGGAGAAGCACAGGGCGATGAGCTGGCCGACCGGCAGCGAGCCGGAGCGCTCGGGCGTGAACGGGCCCTCGCCGTCGAGGCCGTTGTTGACGTCGACGTAGCGGCCCCGGCGGTGGGCGCCGACGGTGATGCCGCCGCCCATGTGGCAGACGATGACGTTGACCCGCTCGTAGAAGGTCTCGTTCTCCTGGGCGTAGCGGCGGGCCGTGGCGATCTGGTTGAGGGCGTGGCTGATGACCTTGCGCGGCAGGGCCTTGACCCCGGTCACCTTGACCCGGGGGTGGACCTCGTCCACCACCACCGGGTCGACGATGAAGGCGGGCTTGCCGGTCCCGGCCAGCAGCTCGCGGGCGATGAGGCCGCCGAGGTTGGAGGCGTGGTCGCCGCCCGCCCCCGCCTCGAGGTCCGCGGCCATGCGGTCGTTGACCGCGTAGGTGCCGTGGGGGATGGGGTGGAGCAGGCCGCCGCGGCCGGCGACCGCGTCCAGGTCGGAGACCGCGAGGCCGGCGTCGCGCAGCGCCGCGGCCACGGCCTCCTTGCGGAAGCCGAACTGGGCCGTGATCCTCTGGCCGGCGTAGGGGGCGAGCTCGGCCGTGGTGTGCTGCAGCTCGCGGGCGAAGGCCTCCTGCTCGCCCTCGTAGACCGCGATCTTGGTCGAGGTGGAGCCGGGGTTGACCGCCAGCACGCGGTAGCGGCGGAAGAACGTGTCCCGGGGCGTCCGCACCCACCGGCCGTAGCGGTGGGTCCGCAGCACCGAGGCCTTGACGGCGAGGCGCACGTCCTCGGGGGTGCAGTCCATCGCCAGGTCGACGCCGCGGAAGCCGACGCCGAAGATGACCGGGAACTTCTTGGCGGTCGGGAAGCGGACCGAGAAGAGGTGGAAGAGGAGGTTGCCCGACTCCAGGTCGGGGGCGATGATGACGTTGGTGCCGCCGGCCGCGGTCTCGTCCTCGCCGTCGCCGTAGAACGAGGCCGAGCGCCGCGACAGGGCGACGCTGACCTTGACCTCGCCGGCGACGCGGATCGTGCCGTAGCGGGCGGCGATCCTGGTCCGCTCGGCCAGGAGCTCGGGCAGCAGGCGCATGGCGTCGCGGACGCGCTGCGGCGACGGGCCCTCGTCCGAGCCGCGGTTGGAGTAGGACACGATCGCGCCGTGGATCTCCGGCAGGACCTCCTCCGGGATCAGGTCGCGGGCGACCGAGCAGGTGCCCATGGCGACGTAGGCGAGGGCCTCGGCGGTCATGACCGCGTTCACGCCGACGTCGCCGAAGACCACGATGTTGTGCGGGAAGAGCCCCTCCGGGTGGTCGTCGGGCAGGACGAAGACGCCGGTCTCGACCACGAACGGCCGGTTGACCAGGAGCTGGATCATGGGCCGGAAGAAGTCCTTGGCGCCGTGGCGGGCGCCGCCCACGACCATGTCGGCGTGGCCGAGCTTGACGGCGTAGATGCCGAACATGCCGGGCTCGGACACCAGCTGTCGAGCCCCCTCGAGGTCCGTCACCCGGCCCAGCCCGCGGTCCGAGCCCAGGCACTCGCGGGCCAGCTCGTCGACCAGGTCGGGGCGGCCCGCGACCTCCACGAACGCGCTCTCCGACAGGGCGAACTCGACCCGCCCCGGGTCGACGTGCGGCAGCTCGCGCGCGATCGTGGCCCGGACTCGCGCCTCGCCGGCCAGGAACACGGGCCGGACGAAGCGCGTCAGGTAGCAGGCCGCCTCCAGCACGCGCGGGTCGTCGGGCTCGGTGAAGACGACGGTGGGGCGGTCCTTGGCGATGCTCAGGATCTGCCCGTCGAACGACCTCTCGATGTCGAACACGGTGTCCCTCCCGCGGTCCGCGGCCGGCTGGCCCGGCGCCACGCTCTCGGCGCCGCAGTGCGGCGGCAAGTGTAGCGCAACACTGGGAGGGCGGATGAGGGGGAGCCTCGGGAGCTGGCATCCGCGCGCTCACGCCAGGTCCCGCGGGAGAGCCGAGCACCTGGACCTCGACCTGGACCTGGACGGATGCCGGGCGGCGGGCCGCATCATCGAGCACGCTCGATGTCGCCCGAACGCCTGCTGCGAAGCGGCTCGCGCTGCCGCCGGCACGAGGGGACTCCGAGCCCGCCCGTGGTCCAGGTCGAGGTCCAGGCCCAGGTTGGGCCGCGAGGCACCGCGGCGACGCGCGCCTCGACCGGCCGGGAGGTCGTCGCTACACTGCGCCGGATGCGGGCGCGCTTCGACGCCGTCACCTTCGACGCCGGCAACACGCTGCTGTACTGCGACCCGCCCCCGGCCGCGATCTACGCCGAGGCGCTGGGCCGGTTCGGGCCGCCGGTCGGCGTCGACCAGGCCGGGGCGGCGTACCGCGACGCCTGGGCGGAGATGCAGCGGCGCACCCCGCCCGGGCAGGACCGCTACGGCGCGTGCGGAGGCGGCGAGCGGGCGTGGTGGGGTGCCTTCCTGCGCGAGGTCCTCGCCCGCCTCGGCCACCCGGCGCCGTGGCAAC
>CAYTJW010000045.1:0-16059 GCA_964438135.1 uncultured Thermoanaerobaculia bacterium | reverse complement strand
CCGTTCCTGCCGGCCCGCGTCCTGCTGCAGGACTTCACCGGCGTGCCGGCGGTGGTGGACCTGGCCGCCCTGCGCGACGCCTGCGCCCGCCTCGGCGGCGACGTCGAGCGGGTCAACCCGCTGGTGCCGTGCGACCTGGTGGTCGACCACTCGGTCCAGGTCGACGCCTTCGCCCGGCCGGATGCCTTCGGCCACAACACCGCCCTCGAGATGGAGCGCAACCGCGAGCGCTACGAGCTCCTCAAGTGGGCGCAGAGGTCGTTCCGCGGCTTCCGCGTCGTCCCGCCCGCCACCGGCATCGTCCACCAGGTCAACCTCGAGTACCTGGCGGAGGTGGTGGTGGAGCGAGACGGGGTTGTCTTCCCGGACTCCCTGGTCGGCACCGACAGCCACACGACGATGGTCAACGGCCTCGGCGTCCTCGGCTGGGGGGTGGGCGGCATCGAGGCCGAGGCGGTGATGCTCGGCCAGCCGATCTCGATGCTGGCGCCGCGGGTGGTCGGCCTCCGGCTGACGGGCGAGCTCGAGCCCGGCACGACCGCCACCGACCTGGTCCTGACCGTGACCGAGCTGCTGCGCAAGGTCGGCGTGGTGGGCCAGTTCGTCGAGCTCTGCGGCCCCGGGCTCGACTCCTTGAGCCTGCCCGACCGCGCCACCGTCGCCAACATGGCCCCCGAGTACGGCGCCACGGTCGGCTTCTTCCCGGTCGACGAGGTGACCCTGGCCTACCTCCGCGCGAGCGGCCGCCCGGAGCGCACGGTCGACCTGGTCGAGCGCTACTCGAAGGCCCAGGGGCTGTGGCGCCAGCGGCGGGTCGAGCCGACCTTCAGCCGGGTGGTGGAGCTCGACCTGGGCACGGTGGAGCCGTCGCTGGCCGGCCCGCGCCGGCCGCAGGACCGCATCCCGCTCGCCGGCGCCAGGGCCGCGTGGCGGCGCGACCTCGCCCAGACCTACCGCCGGGGGGCCGACGACGCCGGCGGCGCCGGGGTGGAGGTGGTCGTCGGCGAGGCCCGCTCCTCGGTCCGCCACGGGGCCGTGGTCATCGCCGCCATCACCAGCTGCACCAACACCTCGAACCCGTCCGTGATGGTCGCGGCCGGGCTGCTGGCCAGGGCCGCCGTCGAGCGCGGTCTGAGCGTGCCGGCCCACGTCAAGACCAGCCTGGCGCCGGGCAGCCGGGTGGTGACCTCGTACCTCGACGCCGCCGGCCTGACGCCGTTCCTCGAGCGCCTCGGCTTCCACCTCGTCGGCTACGGCTGCACCACCTGCATCGGCAACTCCGGCCCCCTGCCCGGGGCGGTGGCCGCCGCCGTCCGCGAGCGCGACCTGGTGGTGGCGGCGGTCCTGTCCGGCAACCGCAACTTCGAGGGTCGCGTCAACCCGCTGGTCCGCGCCAACTACCTCGCCAGCCCGCCGCTGGTGGTCGCCTACGCCCTCGCCGGCACGGTCGACGTCGACCTCGCCACCGAGCCGATCGGCACCGGCAGCGACGGTCGCCCGGTCTTCCTGCGGGAGCTGTGGCCCTCGCCCGAGCAGGTGCGGGAGACGGTCGAGCGCTGCCTCGAGCCCCGGCAGTTCCTCGAGCGCTACGCCGACGTCTTCGCCGGCACCGAGGAGTGGCGGGCGATCCCGGTCGAGGGGGGAGCGCGCTTCGACTGGCAGCCGGGCTCGACCTACGTCCGCCGACCGCCCTTCTTCGACGGGCTCGGCCCGGACCCCGACCCGCTGGCCCCGATCCGGGGGGCGCGGGTGCTGGCCCTGCTCGGCGACTCGGTCACCACCGACCACATCAGCCCGGCCGGCTCGATCGCCCTGGACTCCCCCGCCGCCCGCTACCTGGTCGAGCACGGCGTCGCGCCCGCGGACTTCAACAGCTACGGCGCCCGGCGCGGCAACCACGAGGTCATGCTGCGCGGCACCTTCGCCAACATCCGCCTCCGCAACCGGCTGGTCCCGGGCACCGAGGGCGGGGTGACGGTGCACGTCCCGAGCGGCGAGCAGATGTCGATCTTCGACGCCGCCCTCCGCTACCGGGGCGAGGGGACGCCCCTCCTGGTCCTGGCCGGCGCCGAGTACGGGACCGGCTCGTCGCGCGACTGGGCGGCCAAGGGCACCGCCCTGCTGGGGGTGCGGGCGGTGATCGCCGCCAGCTTCGAGCGCATCCACCGCTCCAACCTGGTCGGCATGGGCGTGCTGCCGCTCGAGCTCGAGCCCGGCCAGACCGTCGACCGGCTCGGTCTGGACGGGCTGGAGGCCTACGACGTCGAGCTGCCGGACGCGGCCCGGCCGCACCAGCTGCTCGAGGTCCGCGCCCGCCGCGCCGACGGCACCGTCACCTCCTTCGCGGCCAGGAGCCGGGTCGACACGCCGGTGGAGGCGGAGTACTTCCGCCACGGCGGCATCCTCAACCTCGTGCTGCGGCGGCTGGTCGGGGGGGGCCGGTAGGGAGCCAGCGATCGACCTCCAGCGGTCGGCTGTCGGCTCCCCCACCCGCCCCCCGGGCTCGGGGATCCACCGGGGCCGGACGCACGCCGGCCCCGGGAGTGGCTGGCGCTCCACGGTGGCATGGCTCTATGATGGGGGCGACGAGTGACCGCGGGCCGCGGGGCCTGGAGCACCACGACCGCCCGGCCCGGGGCCGCTGCCCGTCGCCGAGGAGGCCGGTCCGCCGGCAGCAGGAGGAGCGGGGGGTCCGGATGACAAAGACCAGGGTCATGACGGTGGACGACTCGGCCGCCATCCTGACCATCGTCGCCGCCTACCTGGAGGACTCCGAGTTCGAGGTGGTCGCCTCCGAGCGCGACGGCCGGCGCGCGGTCGAGCGCTTCAAGGAGCTGCGGCCGGACCTCGTCCTGGTCGACCTCATCATGCCGGGTCAGTCGGGGGTCGAGACGCTGGCCCAGATCCTGGCGTTCGACCCCAAGGCGACGGTGGTCATGATCAGCTCCCTCGGGACCGAGGACGCGGTCCACCAGTGCCTCACCACCGGCGCCCGCAGCTTCCTGCAGAAGCCCTTCGCCCGCGACCGCTTCCTCGACTTCCTCCGCAGCGTCACGACGGGGTCGTGAGGTCGGACGATGGTGTCGATGTTCTTCGGCCAGTACCTGCTCGAGCTCGGGCTCGTCAGCCGCGAGGCCCTGCTCGACGCCCTCGCCCGCCAGCGTCGCTGCAACCGGTCGCTGCTCGACCTGGCGGTCAGCCAGGGGCTGGTCAGCGCCAGCCAGCGCGAGGCCATCCTGCACCTGTTCCGGACCACGGAGCGGAGCCTGGCCGAGATCTGCGTCGAGGACGGGTACCTCGAGCGGAGCCGGGTGGGGCAGCTGATGGAGGCACAGCGGGTGGGCTGGCTGCGGATCGGCGAGGCGCTGGTGGAGGGCGGGCACCTCACACCCGAGGCGCTGGCGGAGCACCTCGAGGTCTACCGCGCCCGCCAGGCCGAGATCCAGAGCCAGGTGGAGCACGGCTTCGGCGGCCTCGAGGAGCCGGAGACGGTGCGGGCCTTCTTCAGCCTGGCGAGCTTCTACCTCGGCCGGCTGCTGGGCGCCTCGGCCAAGCTGGGGGCGGTCGACCGGGTCGGGGCGGGCATCGCCCCCGGCCGGCGCCGGTTCGCGCAGCGCTTCGTCGGCGACCGCGAGCTGTCCCTCGCCGTCGACCTCGACGACCGGCAGGCGACCGAGCTCGCCCGCGGCATGCTGGGGCAGGACGCGCCACTCGCGCCCGAGACCGTCGCCGACGCCGTCTGCGAGCTGGTCAACGTGGTCGGCGGCAACGCCTGCACCCGGATGGAGACGATGGGCTGGCGGCTGCGGCCGGAGCCGCCCACGGCGTCGGGGCCGGGCCCCGGGGTCGAGCCCGACGGGCCCGCGGTCCGGGCCGTGGCGCTGGTCGGCGACGACCGGGTCGAGCTGCGGCTGTTCGGCGTCGGCCGGAGGGGCCAGTGAGCCGAGCCGGGTCGGGGGCTGGCGGCGGCGCCACCCGCCGGGTCGGGGACGGCGGCAGGCCCGGCCGCGGCGCGGCGGGGGGCTGAGCGGTGGACCGGGGCCTGGTCTACGTCGTCCACTCCGACCCGGCGATTGCCGGCCACGTCGGCGAGGCGCTGGTCCGGTCCAGCTTCAAGACCGTCACCATGTCGACGCCGGAGCAGGCGGAGGGGGTCCTGTCCGGCCACCAGTTCGTCCTCCCGGACGCCATCCTCACCCCCCTCGGCGACCTCGAGAGCGGCGACTCGATCCTCATCCGCCTGCTCAACTCCAACCCCCTCATGGAGCAGATCCCGCTGGTGGTGCTCGCCACCCGCGACGAGGACCAGCGCCGGCGGGCGCTGCGGCTGGGCCTGCTGTCGGTCATCCAACCGCCCTACGACCCGGAGGAAGTGGCCCTCACCACCCAGCTCGCGATCGAGAAGTACCGCAGCGAGCAGCTGCTGTTCGGCTCCCTGTCCCAGCTCTCCGTCCCCGACCTGCTGCAGACCGCGGAGGTCGGGCGCCGCAGCGGCGTCATCTCCTTCCAGCACGACCAGTACAAGGGCAGAGTGTGGCTGCGGGACGGGGTGGTCGTGAACGCCGAGATCGAGGGGGTGTGCGAGGCCGAGGAGGCGGTCTACCTGATCGCCCTGTGGCAGACCGGCACCTTCGAGGCCAACTTCCAGCGGGTCGAGGTCGAGGAGCGGATCCACGTCCAGCCGTCGGCCCTGCTGCTCGAGGCGATGCGGCGCTTCGACGAGGGCCTGCTGCCGACCATGGAGGAGGTGTCCGCCCCCAAGCGGGTGCAGCAGCAGGGGACGCGGGTGGCGGTCGCCGACCTGTCCCTGGTGCTGCTCAACCTGTCCTCCGCCTACGCCCTCAACCACCTCGAGGCGACGCTGCTCGAGAGCCGCCTCGAGCGCCTCCGCCAGGAGGCGCGCGCGGCCCACCCGGTGCTCGACGCCTTCCACGTCGCCGACGGCGGCCTGGTCCGCCTCGCCCGGCCGCCCGAGGACGGCGACCCGAAGGAGTGGGTGGCGGGCGTGTCGAGCTGGGTGGTGGCCCTCTTCGAACGCCTCGAGAGCGCCCTCGCCTGGCGCTTCCCGATCCGCCGTCTCGGCCGCATCGCCGCGCCGTGGCGGGCCGAGCTCGAGGCCGCCGGCTTCGTCGCCGCCCTCGGCCTCGACGGCGAGGACGCCGACGGCGACGACGAGGGGGTGATGCGGGCCGGGCCGATGCACGAGGCGGTCATCCCGTGCGGCTGCTTCCTGCTCGACGAGGGCGGTCGGATCGACCGCTACTCGCCGTTCGGCTCCCAGGCGACGCCGCGCGAGTCGGCTGCCTACGGCGGCCAGGCCATCCTGGCGGTGCTGCCGCCGAGGATGGGCGACGTCGCGCGCTCCCAGCTCCGCACCCTGACCCAGGAGGGCGACGGAGGGGCCGGCTCGACCCTGTCCGAGGTGACCCTGGCGCTCGGCCACCGCCGCGTCATCGTCCGCCTCGGCCTCGTCCGCACCGCCTCCCCCGACCGCTTCCTGCTGACCGTCAACCGCGTCCGCGGCAACGACCTCGAGCTGCTGCCCGGCCTCGAGCGCGACGTCGCGCGGGGCACGGTCTCCGACGGCGTGCGGCGGGTGCTGGCCGCCTCGGACGACTTCTTCGCCGCCTTCAACGCCCTGTTCGGCCGCGGCCACAGCTTCCGCCAGCACGAGCTGCTGCACCGCTTCGGCAAGCAGTGGGGCCTGCGCCACGTCCTGCGCATCGAGCGGCTGGTGCAGCGCAACTTCGGCCTCACCCTGCGCGAGGTCGAGGCGCAGATGGCGATCGAGGCCCTGTCCGCCTCCCTCGGCGTGCTCGGCCTCGGCCACTTCGACCTCGACCTCAGCCACCGCCCGGCCGGGGTGCTGGTCGTGGTCCACCACGCCAGCCCCTTCCCCACCTACGGCAGCGCGCCCGGGGGTGGGGCGTGCTCGATCCTGGCCGGGTTCTACGCTGCCCTGCTGTCCTACCTGTCCGGCCGCCAGCTGGCGGCGCGGGAGGTCAGCTGCAGCTCCTCCCCGGAGCGGCCCTGCCGCTTCGTGGTGGCGACCGAGGAGCGACTGACCAAGCTGATGGTGGCGCGCCCGGGCTCGTCGGACCACGAGCTGCTGGCCAGGATCGGCGCGGAGTCGGCCCTGCTCACGACGCCGAGGCACCAGGCGCATGAGCAAGCGGACTGACGCCGCCAGCATCGGCTCGCTGCTCGAGACCACCGCGTGGGACTACTCGGCCGAGGACGCCGGCGTCGGCCTGCTGACTCCCATGAGCAGCTTCTTCCGCGCCTTCCCCTGGGAGGGCCGGGCGCCGGACGACCGGGCCGCGCCGGGGCGGGGCGAGGTCGAGGAGGGCCTGGCCGAGGAGGAGCTGGACCGGCCCTGACGGGAGCCTCCCGGTCGAGGCGTGCTCCACCCTGCCGCTACCCGTACCCGCCGTCTGAGGCTCCGGGTGCCTGCGTGCCACGAGATGCGCCAGTCGGCGCCGGGCGCCGTCCTCTCGAGCCACCACCCCCCCACCGCGGGTACGGGTACGGGTACGGGTACGGGCACCGCCGAGGACGGGTCTCGGCTGCCGCGGTCACTCCGGCTGGAGGACGTGGCACATGTAGCCGCCGGGGTTCTTGACCAGGTAGTCCTGGTGGTAGTCCTCGGCCGGGAAGAAGGTCGACGCCGCCACGACCTCGGTCACCACCGGGCGCGGCCAGCGGCCGGAGCGGTCGACCTCGGCCCGGACCCTCTCGGCCTGGAGGCGCTGCTCCTCGTCGTGGACGAAGATGGCCGAGCGGTACTGCGTGCCGACGTCGTTGTGCTGGCGGTTGCGCGTGGTCGGGTCGTGGAGGCGGAAGAAGTGGCGCAGCACCTCCTCGTAGCTCACCCGGGACGGGTCGAAGGCGACCTCGACCGCCTCGGCGTGGCCGGTGCGGCCGGTGCAGACCTCGCGGTAGGTGGGGTCGGCGGTGGTGCCGCCGGTGTAGCCGACGCGGGTGTCGACCACCCCGGGCAGCTCCCGGAAGAGGTGCTCGACCCCCCAGAAGCAGCCCGCTGCCAGGGTCGCCACCGCCAGCGGGGCGGGCGCGGGCGCGGTCCCCGCCGGGATCACCCCGGCCCGGCGGAAGGCCTCCAGGTGCTCCCCGTAGCCTTCGGCCTCGAGGCGCTCGAGCGGCACGAACCGGAGCGCCGCCGAGTTGATGCAGTAGCGCAGCCCGGTCGGCCGCGGCCCGTCGTCGAAGACGTGGCCGAGGTGCGAGTCGGCCCGCGCCGAACGCACCTCGGTGCGCTCCATGCCCAGGCTCCGGTCCTGCCGCTCGACGATCGCCGACTCCCCGAGCGGCCGGCTGAAGCTCGGCCAGCCGCAACCCGAGTCGAACTTGTCGAGCGACGAGAACAGCGGTTCGCCCGACACCACGTCGACGTAGAGGCCGTGGTCGTGGTGGTCCCAGAGGTCGTTCGCGAACGGCGGCTCGGTCGCCGCCCGCTGCGTCACCTCGTACTGGAGCGGGCTGAGGCGGCCCCTGAGCTCCTCGTCGCTCGGCTTGACCCAGTCCGACATCGGCCGTCCCCCCTCTCCGGCGCCGGCGGCCTGAGCCCGGGCGGCCCGCTGCGCGAGGAGCAGCCCGCCCGCGGCCACCGCCGCCGCGAGCCCGCTCGCGACCAGGACCTCCCTGCGCATCGCCGACCTCCGTCGCCCGGCGGCGCGCCGCCGGGGGCGCGGCGCTCGACCGTCACGGCAGACAACCCCGGCACCCGGCGGTGGTGTTCCCGGATGCGCCGCACCGCGAGGTCGCCCGCCGGCGAGGGGGGTCGGTGCCCCCCGAGGTACAATCGGCGGGAGATGGCACCGGGCCACCTGCCCCGCTGGGCGCGACTCCTGATCGGCGGAGCGCTGACCGGCCTGTTCGTGCTGTACGGCGCCATGGGTGCCGTCATGTGGCTGGTCGTGGCGTCGGTCGAAACCGCGATCCGCGGCCAGGGCAGCAGGCTCCAGCTGGCGTGGCACCACATCTTCGAGAGCACCCCGCTGCTCCTCTGCGGCGCCGCCCTGGGCCTCGCCCTCGGCCTGCTGTGGTCGACCAGGGTCCTGAAGCGGACCGGCTACGCCGGGGACGAGCGGCTGCCGCTGCGCTTCCTGCGGTTCCTCGGCGCCGGCGCGCTGTGGGGGCTCGTGGCCGGCGTCCTGTACACGGTCGTCGGCTACCTCGCCCTGGTCGCCCTGCTCGGCTGGTCGCTGGTCGGCGCCATCTTCGGGGTGCTGTACCCGCCGGCCGGCGGCCTCGTCGCCGGCGTCATCGGCGGCGTCGCCGCCGGCCTGGTGTCGTGCTGCTGCTCGCCCGAGAGGCCGCCGGGCCCCGCGACCCCAGACTGAGGCGAGGTCGGCGGGCGCGCAACCCTCGTCCGGTCGGTTCGCGCTCGCGCCGCGCGACAGCCCCCTACCCGGGGAAGGCCGGCAGCGAGTAACCTGGAGACGTGGCCCCGGTGACCCACCGCACGGCCGAGGAGCGGAGCCTGGCGCTGCACCGCGAGGTCGCCCGGCGGCTGCCGGAGCGGCCCGAGCTGCTCGACCGGGCCCGGTCGAGGATCGAGGCGTGGCGCCGCGAAGGCGGGCCGGCAGCGCACTGGGCGGCGCGCTGGGAGAGGGTGCTGCGGCTCCCGCCGGGCGAGGTGGCGACCGCCATCACGGCCGACGACGACGAGGCCCGCGACCTGCGGCAGGCGTCGCCGTTTGCCGGCGCGCTCGAACCCCGGGTCCGCTGGGAGGTCCTGCGCCGGGTCGCGGCCGGGGAGGAGGCGCGGTGACCCGGTCCCAGCTCGAGCACGTGATCCGCGCCGCGGCGACCATCGCCGAGGACGACGAGATCATCGTCATCGGCAGCCAGGCCATTCTCGGCCAATTCCCCGACCCTCCCCCCGAGCTGTGCCGCTCCATGGAGGCCGACGTCTGGCCCCGCAACCGCCCCGAGCGCTGGGAGCTGGTGGACGGCTCGATCGGCGAGCTGTCACCCTTCCACGAGACATTCGGCTACTACGCGCAGGGCGTCGGTCCCGAGACGGCAGTGCTGCCGGCAGGTTGGGAGGCGCGCCTGGTCCTGCTCCGCACCCCGGCGACCCGCGGCGCGACCGGCCTGTGCCTCGACGTCCACGACCTCGTCATCTCGAAGTACGTCGCCGGCCGGGACAAGGACCGCGACTTCGTCAGGGCGGTGCTGCGGCACCGCCTCGCCAGGCCGACAGTGCTGCTCGAGCGCCTCGCCGCGACGCCGGTCAGCGCCGAGCGGCGGACGGACATCGCCGCCCAGATCGGTCGCGACACCCCGCCGTAGCCACCTGGCGCGGCCCACGCACCCCACCGGTCGACACCGTCAGGACCGCAGTCCCGAATGCCCCCGGCCCCCGCTCACTCCTGACCCCGCCCCACCAGCACCGTCACCAGCAGCGGCTCGCCGGCGAGCAGGAAGGCGACCTCCTCGAGCACCTCGGCCCCGGGCACGGTGACGCCGTAGTCGGAGCCGTCGACCACGGTCGGCAGGGAGATGCTGGCCTCGTGGCCGAGGCAGGCCTTGACGTTGCCGGCGGTCATGTTGGTCAGCTCGCCGAGGGCGTCGCGCAGGTCGGCCGTGGTCAGCTGCTCGGCCGGCTGAGCGAACATCAGCGCCGCGGCCGCCACCACCAGCCGCTGGCCGCAGCGCAGCTGCACGGCCCCGTTCCAGCTGCCGGCGATCTGCACCGTGCCGGTCATGCCGCCGGCGAGGGTGGCCTCGACCTCGGCGACGGCGGCCTCCTCCGCCTCGAGGCTGAGCTGGGTCATCCAGATGCTGGCCGCGATCTCGCGCAGCTCGTCGTGGGTGATGCTCATCGTTCCCTAGCCTCTCGCGGGGCGGTAGAACACCGAGCGGCCGATCTGGACGCGCGCGAACCCGTCGTCCGAGCCGAGCGAGGTCTCGGCGCCGCCGAGGAGCAGGTAGCCGTCCGGTCGCAGCACGGTGCGGACGCGCTGCAGGATCCGCCGCCGGGTGTCCGGGTCGAAGTAGATGAGGACGTTGCGCAGCAGCAGCAGGTCGACCGGCAGCATGCGCGACCAGTCCTGGGTCAGGTTGTGGGGGAAGAACTTCCACATCGCCCGCACCTCGTCGCGGATGCGCCACATGGTCCGCTCGTGGGCGAAGTACCTCGCCAGCAGGCGCGCCGGCAGGCCGCGGTTGACCTCGTGCTGGTGGTAGAGGCCGGCGCGGGCGCGGTCGACCGCCGCCTGGCAGACGTCGCTCGCCAGCAGCTCCACCCGCCAGTCCCGCAGCGACGGGAAGCTCTCGAGGAGCAGCATCGACAGCGAGTACGGCTCCTGGCCGGTCGAGCAGGCGGCGCACCAGACGGTGAGGGCGCGGCTGGAGGCGCCGCGGCTCCGGATCAGCTCCGGCAGGATGTGCTCGCGCAGGGTCTCGAACGGGTGCAGGTCGCGGAAGAACGAGGTCTCGGTGGTGACCAGCGCCTCCACCGCCTGGACGTGGAGCGGGCCGGCCGGGCGGGCGCGGAGCTGGGAGATCAGGGCCGCCACCGAATCCAGGCTCTGCTGGCGGGCCAGCGGCAGCAGCCGCGAGCTGACCAGGTAGCCCTTGCTGGCGTCCAGCACCACCCCGGTGTGGCGCCGGACGAGCTCGCTGACGTACAGCACGTCGGCCGGCGCCACGCTGCCGGTGCCGGTCGGCTCGGCGCTGGTCACGGCCGCCCCCCGCGCACCCGCTGCACGATCTCGGCGCCGATCTCGTCGAGCGGCAGCACGGCGTCCGCCAGGTTGGCCTCGGCCACCGCCCCGGGCATGCCCCAGACGACGCTGGTCGACTGGTCCTGGACCACGACCTGGCCGCCCGCCGAGCGCACCTCGCCCGCGCCCCGCAGGCCGTCCTGGCCCATGCCGGTCAGCACCACGCACAGCGCGGCGCCGCCGAAGCAGCGCGCCACCGACTGGAACAGCACGTCCACCGACGGCCGGCAGGAGTTGACCAGGGGCCCCTGGTGGGTGTGCAGCACGGCGCCGTCGCCCGCGGCCAGCACCTCGAGGTGGTGGTTGCCGCGGGCAACGACCACCTGGCCGGGCCTGAGCCGCATCCCCTCGTCGGCCTCGACCACCTCCAGCGGGCACTTGCTGTCCAGCCGCTGGGCGAGGAAGCCGGTGAACTGCTCGGGCATGTGCTGGACGATCAGCACCGGCAGCGGGAAGTCCGCCGGCATCTCGCCGAGCACCGCGACCAGGGCGTTCGGGCCGCCGGTGGAGGCGCCGACCGCCACCACCTCCGGCGGCCGCAGCTGGCGGGGAAGGGGCGGCGGCAGCCCGGGCCGGGGCACGGCGCCGGTCGCCGCGGCGCGGGCGAACCGGCCGCCCGGGGTCAGGGCCCGCACCTTGGGCACCAGCTGCTGGCGCAGGTACTGCCTGGCCTCCTCCGGGCTCTGCGCCCGGCTCGCCTTGGCGACGTAGTCGGAGGCGCCGAGCACCAGCGAGTCGACCGTCACCTTGGCGCCGCGTTCGGTCAGGCTCGACACCATGATCACCCGCACCGCCGGGAAGCGGGCGCGGATCACCGCCAGCGCCTCGAGGCCGTTGACCTCCGGCATGTCGACGTCGAGGGTGACCACGTCCGGGTCGACCATCGGGATCTTGGCCAGGGCGATGCGGCCGTTGGCGGCGGTGCCGACCACCTCGAGCGCCTCATCCTCGGCCAGGACCTCGGCGATCACCCGCCGCGCCACCACCGAGTCGTCGACCACCAGCACCCTGGTCCTCGGCCTGATCGGCGCCTCCCCGCCCGGCTGTCCCCGCCGTGGTGCCGTCACCTGACCACCTTCCCCGCCGCCGCGCCCGGCATCGCCCCTCACCCGACCGCGATGCCGATCAGGGCCAGCTTGTCGACCAGCATCTCCCTCGTGAACGGCTTCATGATGTACTCGTCGGCGCCGGCGTCGAGCGCCCGCGCGACCCGCTCGAGCTCGGTCTCGGTGGTGACCATCAGCAGCCGGACCCGGTCGAAGACGGGGTCCGCCCGCACCGCCTGCACGACCTCGAGCCCGCTCATCCCGGGCAGGTTCCAGTCGACCAGCGCCAGGTCGAACGCCGGCCCCTGGCGCAGCTCCGCCAGGGCGGCCGGGCCGTCCGCCGCCTCGACCGTCTCGAAGCCGAGGTCGACCAGGATGCGGCCGAGGATGGTCCGCATCGCCCGGGAGTCGTCGAGCACCAGGGCGCGCATCGTCACTCCCCCCTCGAGCGCGACGGCGCGGCCTGGGTGCGGAACTGCCCCACCACCTCGCGCAGCTGCGCGGCCATGGTCGCCAGCTGCGAGGCCGACTGCAGGGTCGAGGCCGCCCCGGACGAGGTCCCCTCCGCCGCCCCGGCCACGCTCGACACGCTGGCCGCGATCTCCGAGCTGCCCTGCGCCGCCTCGGCCACGTTGCGGCCGATCTCGGCGGCGGTGGCCGTCTGCTCCTCGACGGCGGTGGCGATGGTGGCCTGGATCTGGTCGATCTTCTCGACGATCGAGCCGATGCTGGCGATGGCGTCGACGGCGCGGCGCACGTCGGCCTGGATGGCGCCGATGCGGCTGCGGATGTCCTCGGTCGCCTTGGACGTCGCCCGGGCCAGCTCCTTGACCTCGTTGGCCACCACCGCGAAGCCCCTGCCCGCGTCCCCCGCCCGCGCCGCCTCGATGGTCGCGTTGAGCGCCAGCAGGTTGGTCTGCTCGGCGATGGCGGTGATGACGTTGATCACCTTGCCGATCTCGGCGCTCGACTCGCCGAGCTGGGCGATGGTGCGGTTGGTGCTGTCCGCCTCCCTCACCGCCGAGCGGGCGATCGAGGCCGCCTCGGAGGCGTTGGCGGCGATCTCGCGGATCGAGGCCGACATCTCCTCGACCGCCACGGCGACGGTCTGGATGTTGGTGTTGACCTGCTCGGCCGAGGCCGACACCACGATCGCCTGGGCCGAGGTCTCCTCGGCGGTGGAGCTCATCTCGCGGCTCAGCGTCGACAGCTCCTCGGCCGAGCTGGCCAGGGTCAGGCTCTGCTCGCCGAAGGCCTCGATGGCGGTGCGGATGCGCAGGAACAGCCGGTCGAGAGCGCGCGCCATCTGCCCGAGCTCGTCGCTCGAGTCGATCTCCAGGCGCTGGGTCAGGTTGCCCTCGGCCATCTGGTCGGCCATCCGCATCACCCGCTGCAGCGACCCGGTCAGGTAGCGGGTGACGACGGTCGAGATGGCGATCAGCGCCGCCACGCCCACCAGCACCACCAGCACCGTCGCCCGACCGCTCCAGCGGGCCATCGCCGACGCCCGGTCGAAGGCCACGCCCATGCCGGCCTCCGCCTCGGCGGTCGAGTCGGCCAGGAGCTGCTTGAGCGCCTGCAGCTCGCTCACCGCGCGCTGCACGTCGCCGCCGCCGCCGGTGATCATCTGCTCCGCGGCGGCGCGCATGCTGGAGTAGTAGCGGCCGAACGAGGCCTCGACCTCCTCCAGCCGGTCGTCCTCCTGCCGCAGCTGCCCCCTGGCGGTGCGCAGGTCCTCGAGGAACTGGTCGCGCCGGGCGTCGGCCTGGCGCAGCAGGTCGGTGTCCTGGGCGCGCGCCGCGTCCTGCAGGGCGCGGTTCACCGACTCGAGGGTGAACTGCAGCCGCTGGTACAGGACCAGGGACGGGACCGAGCCGTGCCGGATCTCGTCGAACACGGTTCGCATCCGGGTCCCGGTCACCACGCCGGTGACGAGGATCACCAGCGCGACCACGCCGGCGACCGCGGGCATGGACAGGATCTTCAGCCCGAAGCGCATGTTCCGCAGCATGTCACCTCCTGCTCCCCGTGCCCGCCGGCAGGTCGAGGGCGCCATCCGTGCAGCGCAGCGCCTCCGCCGTGTCGAGCACCAGCAGCAACCTCTCGGTCAGCTTGTAGGCGCCTCGGATCAGCTGCCGCGAGCGCCCGCGCAGGGTGTCGGGCGGCTCCTCGAAGTCCGCCTCGGCCACCTCCACCACGTCGCCGACGCGGTCGACCACGAACGACAGACCGCTCGCGGCGCCGCCCAGGATCAGGTTCATGGGCTGGCTCGGGTGGTCGCCGCCGACCCCCAGCTGCCGCCGCAGGTCGACGGCGGTGACGATGCGGCCGCGCAGGTTGATCAGGCCGTGGACCACCGGCGGGGCGAGCGGCACCGGCGTGACGCTCTCCAGGCGGAGGACCTCCTGCACCGCCTCCACCCCGACCCCGAGGAACAGGTCGCCGACCCAGAAGGTGCAGAGCTGGCGGGCCACGGTCACCCCGCCGCCACCGTCGCGCCGGGCCGGTCGAGACCGGTCGCCTCGGCCTGACGCACCAGCGCCGGCAGGTCGACGATCTCGGTGACGCGCTCCTTGACGACCACGCAGGCCTCGACCCCGGGCCGGCTGGCCGGTCGCCGCTGCTCCAGGCTCTCCTCGACGATGTCGAGAATGCGGTGGACGACGAGGCCGATGCGGCGCCCCTCCACCGAGCACACCACCACCTGCATCGCGTCCCGCTCCACCTCCTCCGCCGCGCCCCGGGCCCGCGCCCGCCGCTCGGGCAGGGCGCGGCCGATGTCGACCAGCTGCAGGATGTCGCCGCGGTACTGGATCACCTCCTGGCCGCCGACGTGCTCGACCCGGGACCGCGGCAGCAGCTCCAGCCGGGACACGAACGAGAAGCGCACCGCCAGCCGCTCGTCCTGCGGCCCCTGCAGGTAGAGCAGCGCGGTCCGCGCCCGCTCCGCCTCGCGCCGCTCGGCCGCGGCGCTGGCCTCGAGCCGCTGGTGCTCCTCCGACACGACCCCCGCGGCGAGGCCGAGGCGGAACACGTCCAGGATCAGCGCCACCCGCCCGTCGCCGAGGATGGTGGCGCCGCCGAAGGGCAGCCCGGCGAGGATCGGGCCGAGCGCCTTGACCACGATCTCCTGGCTGTCGTCGACCGACTCCACCACCAGCCCGAACTGGCGGTCGTCGCCGTGCAGGACGACGATGGCCGCCCGCCGCTCGGCGACGGCCACCGGCAACGCCTCGCCGAGGTGCAGCTCGTCGGCCAGCGACACCAGCGGCAGCAGCTTGCCCCGCAACCGGTACACCGGCACGCCGTGGATCCGCTCGATGCCGAGGTCGGCGCGCTCGCGGTCGAGGCGGACCAGCTCGACCACGCTCGCCTGGGGGATGGCGAAGCGGTGGCCGCCGGCGGAGACGATCAGGACCGGGATGATGGCCAGGGTGAGCGGGATCTTCATGCGGATGGTCGTCGAACGGCCCGGCTCGCTCTGCAGCTCGACCGAGCCGCCGATGGCCTCGATGCTGGTGCGGACGACGTCGAGGCCGACACCGCGGCCGGAGACCGAGGTGACGCTGGCGGCGGTCGAGAAGCCGGGCATGAAGAGCAGCCCCAGCACCTCCCGCTCGGTCATCCGCTTGGCGCGGTCGGCGGAGACCAGCTGCCGCGCCAGCGCCCGCTCGAGGATTCGCTCGCGGTCGAGGCCGGCGCCGTCGTCGGCCACCTCGATGATCACGTACCCGCCCTCGTGACGGGCCTTGAGCGACAGGCGCCCGACCCGGCTCTTGCCGCGGGCGAGGCGCGTCTCCGGGCTCTCGACGCCGTGGTCGACGGCGTTCCGCACCAGGTGCAGGAGGGAGCTCTTCATGGCCTCGATGACCGCCTTGTCGAGCTCGGTGTCCTGCCCGTCCATCTCCAGCCGCACCTCCTTGCCGCACTTCAGCGACAGGTCGCGGACGTAGCGGGGGAGCTTGCTCCACACCGAGCTGACCGGCTGCATGCGGGTCCGCATCACCGCCTCCTGCAGCTCGCTGGTGATCGCCGACAGCCGCTGCGCCGAGGCCACCTGGCGCGAGTCGGTCGAGCGGCCGGTGTGCTGCAGGATCTGGTTGCGGGCCAGCACCAGCTCGCCGACCAGGTTCATCAGGTGGTCGAGGACCGTGACGTCGACGCGGATGCTGCTGTCGGCGCCGAGCGCGGGCGGCGCCACCTCGAGGTGCTCGGGCCCCTCCGCGGCGGCGGCCGGGGCGGACGCGGGCTCCGCCACGGGT
>CAYTJW010000044.1:0-16289 GCA_964438135.1 uncultured Thermoanaerobaculia bacterium | reverse complement strand
CCTGGCGGTCCTGCTGGAGCCGGGGTAGCCGCGCCCGGCGGTCGTCAGCCGCCCGCGCTCAGCACCGCCGCAGCAGGAGCAGGGTCATGTCGTCGTGCGGGGCGAGGCCGCGCCGGTGGGCCGCCGCCGCCTCGTCGAGCCGCCGCGCGATCTCGGGCAAAGGTCGGTCGACGCACTGCCCGACCACCGCGGCGATGGTCTCCTCGCCGAGCATCTCGCCGGCCGGGCTCTCGGCCTCGGAGTACCCGTCGGAGTACGCGACCACCACCTCCCCCGGCTCGAGCTCGACGCTCGCGGCCGGGTAGCGGCGGCCGTCGACCACGCCCAGCACCGGACCGGTCACCTCCAGAGCCCGCACCCGCCCGCTCCTCGCCACCAACAGCGGCGAGGGGTGACCCGCCAGGACGTACTCGACCCGCGCCTCGCCCGGCCGCACCCGCAACGCCACGAGGGTGATGAACTTGCTCACCAGCAGGGTCGCCCGGAGGTGCCGGTTGAGCTCCTCCACCGTCTCCCCCAGCGACCGACCCAACCCCGCCAGGAGGTGGACGCCGGTGTGCAGGTCGGCCACCATCATCGCTGCCGGCAACCCCTTGCCGGACACGTCCGCCACCACCAGGTCGAGGCCGCCCTGCGAGCCGGGCACGAAGCTGAAGTAGTCGCCGCCGACCTCGGCGCAGGGGGCGCAGCAGCCCCACAGCTCGAAGCCCTGCAGGATCGGGGCGCGGGCCGGGAAGTGCTGTCGCTGGACCTCGGCGCAGACCGCCAGCTCGGACTCGAGGGCCTGCTGGCGGACCCGCATCTCGTGGTAGCGCGCGTTCTGGATGGCCAGGGCCGCCTGGCGGGCAAATCCCTCGAGGAGCGACTGGTCGTCGGCCGAGAACGAGCCGCCGTCGCGGCGGTTGACGAGCTGGGCGGTGCCGATCACCCGCCCCTCGACCACCAGCGGCACGCACAGGTAGCCGTGCGTCTCCCGACCGACGCGTCGGTCCACCTGGGGGTAGAAGCGCGCGTCGTGGCTGGCCTCGTCCACCCGCACCGCCTCGCCCGACTGGGCGACGTGGCCGCAGATGCCCTGGCCGAGGGGCACCTCGAGCTCGAGCAGCCGCTCGCGGTCCGGGTCGGTGGTCTCGACGAAGGCGAGGTGGGTCCCGGACTCGTCGACGAGGGCGATCGAACCGGCCTCGGCCCACATCAGCCGGGTCGCGGCCGCGAGGGTGTTGCGCAGGACCTGCTCGAGCTCGATCGACGAGCCGAGCTCGAAGAACGCCTCCACGAGCCGCTCGAGACGCTCCAGCTGCTCCCGCTGCTCCATGCGACCCCCTGTGCACAGTGTAGCCGGATCCCCGCGGCCGGTCGAGACGTGCATCGCAGCGGTTGCTCGCGGCCCAACGTCGACGTGGACGTGGACCTGGACGTCGACCCGGACCCCGCGCGGCATCGTCCACGACCACGTCCACGTCCATGACCACGACCACGTTCCGAGGCGTCCCACGAAACCTGGCTCAACCGTGAGGAGCTCGTCCCCTCGATGACCCTTGCGGGGGCGCCCCGGCCGGTCGAGACGCGATGGGCCGCAGCCGCACCCGGGCGCCGCCTCTCGGGGCGGCTCAGCGAACCAGCCACAGGATCATCGTCTGGTCGTCGTCGAAGGTGCCGCTCGACGCGGCCCGGTCGACCCGGCGCAGCTCCTCCAGGTCACTGACCTCCGCCGCGACGGCGTCAGCCTCCTCGGAGCTGCCTTCGAGGGCGTAGAGGCGGCCGAGGTGCGGCTCGTTGCCGGTGTCCGAGGTCACGACCAGCTCGACCCGCGCCCCCTGGCCCCGCAGCCGGCCGGCCGCGGCCTCGGCGTCGCCCCGCCGCCGCTCGAGGTGGACGATGCGCAGGCTCACGCCCGCCAGGGGTCCCTGCGGCTCGACGTCCGCGACCCGCCGCAGGACCTCGGTGCCGCCGCCGGCGGTGCCGGTCCAGCGGGTCTCGAGCTCGTCGCCCCGCAGCTCGACCGTGCGCCAGGCGACCCGGTAGCCGGTCGACGGCACGGTGTAGGTCCAGCGCAGCACCTCCCCATCCCAGGACGGGTCGGAGAGCGGGAAGCTCTCGCCGTCGACCGAGACCGCCGCGCTCACCCTGTAGCCCTCGCCCTCCTGGACGATGGTCATGCGGGTCCCGTCCGAGGGGTCCTCCCACACCGCCGCGAGGCCGGTGCCGGTCGCGCCGGGCCCCTCCCCCGGCCGCCAGCCCTGGGTCGCGAACCGGGCCCCCGTCGGCTGCGCGACGAGCAGGAACAGCTCCCCCGTGTCGGGCTCCATGCTGCCGAAGAAGAGGTCGACGAAGAGCTGCTCGGCGCGGCGGCCGGCGTCGTCGGTCGCCACCCGGCCGAAGCCGTTGGCGAAGAAGCGCATGGTGCGGGGGGCATCCGGGCGGGTCGAGAACGAGGAGATGCCGGTGCAGGGCGTCACGTCGTAGGCTCCGCCCGAACGCCGGTAGTGCAGGACCAGGTCGCCGGGGTGGAGGGTCAGCTCCCGGCCGGCCGGCTTGCCGACCCGCACCGTGACGACCAGGCCGTGGAAGGTGTCGGGCCGGGCCTCGCGGAAGGGCCCGTCGTCGCCCTCGAGCTCGGTCACGAAGGAGGCGGCCGCGATCTCGAGGCGGAGCTCGGCGAGCGGCACCACGGCCGGGATGCCGGGCCCCTCCTCCTGCGCCCCGAGCGGAGCCGCCAGGCCCACGACCGCCGCGATCACCCACGCCAGCCCGCCCAGCCTCATGCCGCCACCTCCGTCCCCCGCCACCTCGGGCCGGAGTCTAGCGGGATCCGGCCGGCCGGTCGAGGCGGACAGGGCCCTACGGTGCCGTGGCCGACCAGTTGCCCGTGCCGCCGCTCTCGAAGCCGTCGGCGAAGAGGGGCGTCTCGGGGGCGGCGCCGAAGGTCACCTTGGCGAAGCCGACGTTCTCCTTCTGCGCCTCCGAGGTGCTGCCGGGGAAGAAGTGGCGGCTGTCGCACCACGCCAGGTAGGCGGTGCCGTCGACCACGTCGAGGCCCATGTACTCGCCGTACTGGTTGGGGTTGGCGTTGGCGTTGGCGGCGGTGCTCTCGTTGGTCGAGGAGATCGTGGCGTTGTTGAACTCGGCGCTCGGCTGGCTGACCTGGATGTTGGCCTCGAAGGTCAGGCCGCAGTCGGTCGAGCGGGCCAGGAAGTAGTCGACCGCCCGGTTGCTCGGGTCGTTGCGCGCGTCGTGCCAGGCCACCACCACCGCCCCGTTCGACTGGTCGACCATGAGGAAGGGGTGGAACTGGTTGCGGCCGCCGGCGCCGTCGTCGTTGACCCGCACGGCCGAGCTCCAGGTGGCGCCGCCGTCGAGCGACCGCTTGACGTGAACGTCGCAGTTCTCGGCCGTGCCCGTGGTGTAGTCGGAGAAGGTCGCGTACAGGGTGCCGTCGCAGGCGCCGCCGGAGTTGTCGACGTCGACCGAGCCGAACGGGTTGATGCCGCGGCTGTCCTGGGCGGCCGGCTTGTTCTGCTCGGAGAAGCTGACCAGGTTGAAGTCCTGCACCAGCACCGGCGAGGACCAGGAGACGCCGCCGTTGGTCGAGCGCGTGTGGAACATCTGCTCGTTGGTGCAGGTGGAGCCGGAGCAGGTCAGACTGTCCCAGATGACGTGCACGTGGCCGTTCTTGGCCACCGCCAGCTCGCAGCCGAGGTCGGTGCCGCCGGACGGGGCCGCCGGCAGGTCGACCAGGGTCCAGCTCGAGCCGCCGTTGGTCGAGTAGGCGGCGGTCTCGTTGTTGTTGCGGTCCCAGCAGCTGTAGTGGCGGCCGTAGTAGGGGCTCGACGGGTTGACGTCGATGGCGTAGAACTCCTTGTCCTCGATGTCCTGGGAGCCCCAGCTGTTGACCAGCACGCCGTTGGCGCTCCAGGTCTGGCCGCCGTCGGCCGAGTCGGCCACCACCACCGAGAACTGGTTGAGGAGACCCAGCAGGGTGCAGACCAGCATGTACTCGAAGTGGGCGTGGTTGGCGTCGTCCCACCACACCGCCGGGTCGCTGCCGATGACCATGAAGTAGCTGCAGGTCATGCCGAAGGCGGCGGCGCTGGGGGCGCAGGTCATGCCCCAGCTCGAGCCGCCGTCGGAAGAGTAGAAGATCGCCTGGGTGGCGTCGCCCGGGCACCCGGCCATGGTGTTGGCGCCGGCGATGATCTGGTTGGGGTTCGAGGGGTTGACCGCGATCTGGATCTCGCCCTGGTAGTCGGTGGGGGGGGAGGTGAAGTCGGCCGCCAGGTTGCGGTTGGTCCCGACCTCGGCCTTCGGCGCCGCACCGCCCCCCTCGACCGCCGGCGTCTCGGCCGCGGCGCGGGCCAGCAGCTGGTCCACGTAGGCGTCGCCGTAGTGCGCGCGGGCCACAGCCGGGTGAAGCCGCACCCAGCGGCGGTGGAGCTGGTTCGTCACCTCCGGCACCGCGATCTCGTAGCGCCTGAGGTGCATGTCGCAGCGCAGCCACTCCAGCGGCGACAGCGGCAGCGCCTCCAGCAGCCGGTCCTGGGCCGCGCGGTCGAAGGGGTCGACCTTGAGCTGCTCCAGCCGAGCCTGCACCGTCGGGTCGGCCTGGGCCTGCCGGAACACCGGCAGCAGGCGCAGCACCAGCTCGCCGCCGCCGGGCTCCTCGCCGGCCGCGGCCGGCGCCCAGGTGCCGACGGTCAGGGCCAGCGTGAGAATCGCCGCAGAGCTCGTCAGGGCCTTCATCGTCGTCCTCCCCGGCCCGACCGGCGTCCGGGCCCGTGGCCGGATCGCCCCGCCGCCCCGTTCCGCCCGTCGGTCTGCCGATGCGCGATTCTGCCACAACCGACCCCACCGGGGGAACCCTCTGCACGGCCTCGGGTGTCACGGCTCGGGTCCGGTCATCGTCGCCGGCTCGCCACCGCCCGGGGGCGGGCGGGGGAGCTGACCGCATCTGACCGCTGACCGCTGACGGCTGACGGCTGACGGCTGACGCCTCAGAACAGGGTGTAGATGAACGGCGCCGCGGCGGAGCCGCCGAGGACGATGAGCAGCGCCACCAGCAGCAGGACGACGATGATCGGCGTCAGCCACCACTTCTTGTTCTGCAGCAGGAAGTCGAGGAACTCGCGGAAGAAGCCGACCTGCTCCCCCTGAGCCTCCTGCTCGAAGCTCGCCCCCGGGTCCCCGGCCGGCGTGGGAGTGGTCTCGTCGCGTGGGTCGCTCATCGTCGCTCCTCCTAGAACTGCCGGAAGTAGCTCCGCGCCGGCCGCTCGGCGGCGTGGCGCTCGAGCCAGTAGGTCGCGGCCTCACGGTCGAAACGGCGGCGCATCGGGTCGTGGCCGAAGAGCCGCATGGCGAGGCCGATCGGCGTCAGCACCAGGTAGTAGACCGCCGCCAGCAGCACGTGCGAGACCACGAAGCCGATCGGCCACGCCAGGTAGGACATGCCGACGAAGACCAGGCGCATGAAGGCCGGCACGGCCCAGCCGACCGCCGGCACCAGCACGGCCAGCGCCGCCACGGCGCCGCTGGCAGGGAGCGAGTGCAACCGGTGCCACAGGAGCCCGGCGACTGCGCCGAAGAACGCCAGCCAGATGAGGCCGAACTGGTTGAGCTGCCGGCGCGAGGGGTTGCGGTTGACGTCGACGATCGCCATGCTCTCTCCCGCCGCCTAGTCGAGCGCGAACTGCGCCAGGTACGAGTCGAGCTGGTGGGCCTCCGCGTCCGGCTGCTCCTCCTTGAGCAGCACGAACCGCTCCAGCACCAGCACGTCCATGTTGGTGGCCATGAAGCAGCGGTAGGCGTGATCCGGCGAGCAGACGATCGGCTCGCCGCGGACGTTGAAGCTGGTGTTGATCAGCACCGGGCAGCCGGTCTGCCGTTCGAAGGCCTTCATCAGCGTGTAGGTCCGCCCGTGGCGGTGGGCGTCCACCGTCTGCAGCCGCGCCGAGTGGTCGACGTGGGTGATGGCCGGCACCTCGGAGCGCACCACCTTGAGCTTGTCGAGACCGCGCAGGCCGGAGTCCGCGACCGCCACCCGCTTGCCCTCCGCCACCGGCGCCACCAGCAGCATGTAGGGGCTGTCCTGATGGCCGCCGAGGGTGAAGTACTCGTCCATCCGCTCCTCGAGCACGATCGGCGCGAACGGCCGGAACGACTCGCGGAACTTGATCTTCAGGTTCATCACCGTCTGCATCTGCCGGCTGCGGGCGTCGCCGATGATCGAACGGTTGCCGAGCGCCCGGGGGCCGAACTCCATCCGCCCCTGCAGCCAGCCGACGACCTTCTCGCTCGCGATCAGGGAGGCGACGTGCTCGCACAGCGCCCCCTCGTCGTCGAAGTGGCGGTAGCGGGCGCCCTTGTCGTCGAGAAAGGCCCGGATCTCCTCCTCCGTGAAGCGGGGGCCGAGCAGCGAGGCCCGCTGCCCGTCCGGCACCCCCGGCACCCGCTCCTTGCCCAGTAGCTGGTACCAGATGAACAGCGCCACGCCGAGCGCGCCGCCGGCGTCGCCCGCCGCGGGCTGGATCCAGACGCTGTCGAACGGCCCCTCCCGCAGCAGCCGGCCGTTGCCGACGCAGTTCAGCGCCACGCCCCCGGCCAGGCACAGGTTGCGCGAGCCGGTCCGCTCGTGCACGTGCCGGCCGGCCTTGAGCATGATCTCCTCGGTCACCGCCTGGATCGACGCCGCCAGGTCCATCTCGCGCTGGGTCACCGGGCTCTCGGGGCGCCGCGGCGGGCCGCCGAACAGGCGCTCGAGCTTGCGCGAGGTCATGGTCAGGCCCTGGCAGTAGTTGAAGTAGGACAGGTCGAGCCGGATCGAGCCGTCGTCCTTGACGTCGACGATCTTCTCCCGGATCGCGTCCGCCCACCGCGGCTCGCCGTAGGGCGCCAGGCCCATCAGCTTGTACTCGCCGGAGTTGACCTTGAAGCCGGTGAAGTAGGTGAAGGCCGAGTAGAGCAGCCCCAGCGAGTGCGGGAAGTGCAGCTCGTGGGTCAGACTGACCCGGTTGCCGCGGCCGTGGCCGAAGCTGGCCGTGGCCCACTCCCCCACCCCGTCCAGGGTCAGGATCGCCGCCTCCTCGTAGGGCGACGGGAAGAAGGCGCTGGCGGCGTGCGACTCGTGGTGCTCGGTGAACACCACCCGCTTCCGGTAGCGCCCGTCCAGCCCCCGCCGGATCTCCCGCGGCAGGTGCAGCTTCTGCTTCAGCCACAGCGGCATGGCCATGAGGAACGAGCGGAAGCCGACCGGCGCGAACGCCAGGTAGGTCTCCAGCAGGCGCTCGAACTTGACGTACGGCTTGTCGTAGAAGCCGACGTAGTCCAGCTCCTCCGGCTCGACCCCCGCCTCCTCCAGGCAGTAGCGGATGGCGTGGACCGGGAAGTTGAAGTCGTGCTTCCTGCGGGTGAAGCGCTCCTCCTGGGCCGCGGCCACGATCTCCCCGTCCCGCACCAGCGCCGCCGCCGAGTCGTGGTAGAACGCCGAGATGCCGAGTATCGTCGTCATGCCCCTCTCGCGCCGCGCATTCTAACCTGCTCTGACCCCGTTCCCGTTCCCGCCCCCGGGCTACGGCACCAGCCCCTGCTCCTCCAACCCCGCGGCCAGCGTCTCGGCGATCACCCGGTAGCCTGCCGCGGTGCAGTGCGGGTCGACGTCCCAGTAGAGCTTCTCGCCGGCCTCAGCCGCCCGCTCCAGCGCCGGCTCCGCGTCGACGAAGGTCACCCCGTTGGCCGCCGCCCACGCCGCCAGGCGCCGCGCCGGGTAGGAGGAGCCCTCGCCCCACGGCCCCCGCTCGGGGATGTGCAGGACCACCAGCCGGGCGCCGCACGACCGGGTGAGGTCCCGCATCCGCAGGTACTCGGCCTCGACCTCCAGCCAGTCCTTCTCGTGCGCGCCGCCGGCCCGGTAGATGTCGTCCCACGGCTCGGGGTGGGCGGCCCGCAGGCGGTGCTGCACCCAGCGCCCGAGGACCAGGCGGGCGGCGTCGGAGTGGAGGAACAGCCACTGCCCGAGCCCGCCCAGCTCGCGCGCCTCCCGGGTCATCAGGAAGCCGTCCGCCGAGGGGGTCACGGCGTCGAGGCCGAACGCGGTGTCGCTGACGTCGTTGGGCGTGAAGCCGACCACGACCAGGTCGGGCGCGACCTGGAGGCCGCCGTGCTCGAGCAGCAGCCGCTCCGGCTCCGGGAAGAACCGCGGCATGCCGGCCTTGACCACCTCCACGCGGGGGTGCGGACCCGGCCGCGCCGCGAGCAGCGCCTCGAGCCGCACCAGGTAGGTGTCCTCGAACGCCGCCCCGGTGCCGTAGGTGAAGCTGTCGCCGAGGCCGAGGATGCGGAAGACGCCGGCCGGCTTGACGGTGGGGTGCTCGACGTCGCGAATGCCCCAGCTCGAGTGCCGGGTCTCGAAGGCGAACTCGCCCGACGCCGCCGGCGCCACCCACACGCTGCCGGGCTTCGGCCGGTACGGCAGGTGCGGGTCCGGCACCATCCCCGGGTACTGGCGGTTGAGGGGCGGCGCCAGGTGGAGCAGGCGCACCAAGCCCTCCACGCCGAGCGGCACCGCGACCGCCAGGAACAGGCCGTAGCCGAGCAGGAAGCCGAGCCGGCGGCGGGGCATGGACGGCCCTCTCACCCGTGGCGTCTACGGCCCAACGCCCGCCGGCCGTCTACTCCGGATCGCCGAGGTAGCCGAGGAGCAGCTGCCGCTTCTCCTCCATCAGGGGCCGGGTGCGGGCCTCCAGCACCAGCCGCAGCAGCGGCTCGGTGTTCGAGGGGCGGACGTTGAACCACCAGTCGCCGAACTCGACCGTGATCCCGTCGAGGTAGTCGACCCGGCCGTCGCCGAAGTCCGCCGCCAGGCGGCGGATCATCCCCTGCTTGTCCTCGACGTGGAAGTTGACCTCGCCGGTGGTGAAGTAGCGCCGCAGCGGCCGCACCAGCTCCGACAGCGGCCGGCCGGTCTCGCGCAGGTGGTTGACGATCTGCACCACGGTCAGCAGCGAGCAGTCGGCGGTGAAGTTGTCGCGGAAGTAGAAGTGGCCGGCGAGCTCGCCGCCGAAGGGCGAGCCGTGGCGGCGCATGGTCGCCTTCATGAACGAGTGGCCGACCCGCTCCCGCACCGGCGTCCCGCCCGCCTCCCGGATCGCCTCCGGGGTCGCCCAGGACGAGCGCAGGTCGTAGGCGATGACCGCCCCCGGCTCGCGCCTCAAGTAGCGCGGCGCCAGCAGGGCCGTCACCATGTCGGCGCCGACCACGGTCCCCTCCTCGTCCACCACCCCGACCCGGTCGGCGTCGCCGTCGAAGGCGAAGCCGACCGCGCAGGAGGCCTCGCGCGTCGCCCGCTGCACGTCGACCAGGTTCTCCGGCTTCAGGGGGTTGGGCTCGTGGTTGGGGAAGCTGCCGTCGAGCTCGCAGAAGAGCTCGACCAGCTCCAGGTTCATGGCCTCGAGCAGCGGCCGGTAGACCGCGCCCATGCCGTTGGCGGCGTCGACCGCCGCCTTCAGCCGCGGCCCCTTCGCCTCGAGGAAGGACAAGACGTGGGCGCCGTACTCCTCCCACACCCGGCGCTGCTCCTCCCCGGCTGAGGGCGGCAGCGACGAGCTCACCGTGCTGGCGTTCACCAGCCGCTCCAGCTCGTTGATGCCGGTGTCGCTCGAGACCGGGATCGCGTCCCGGCGCGACATCTTGAAGCCGTTGTACTGGGGCGGGTTGTGGCTGGCCGTGACCTGGATGCCGCCGGAGGCGCGGAGGTGACCGACGGCGAAGTAGTTCTGCGGCGTGTCGGACAGGCCGATGTCGACCACCGCCACGCCCCGCGCCCGCAAGCCCGCCTTGAGCGCGGCCTGGAGCGGCTCGGAGTGCGGCCGCATGTCTCGCCCCACCACCACCACCGGGCCGCGGGCCAGGTCCTCGTCGTCGAGCAGGTCGCGGTAGTGGTAGCCGATCCGAAACGCGACCGTCTCGTTCACCTGCTCCGGGTACGTGCCGCGGATGTCGTAGGCCTTGAAGATCCCAGCCATCTCCCCTCCCTGGTGCGGACATGATACAGGACCCCGGCCCCGGTCCGGACCCGTGCCCGCTCCCGATGACCGGGAGCCCCTCGCCCGTTCCCCTACCGGTTCGCCTCCCGGCGGTGGGCGACGCGCACGACCGAGACCAGCAGCTCCGTGCCGTCGAAGGCGTAGACCACCCGGTGGTCGCCGACCCGGAGGCGGCGGAAGCCCCGCCACTCGCCGTGCAGCGGCGTGCCGCGGAGGGGGTCCTGGCGCAGCGACTCCACCGCCGCGACGACCCGCTGCCGGTCGCGGGCCGGCAGCGCCGCTGCCTCCCGGACCGCACGCCGGTCCCAGCGGATCCGGATCTCAGTCGAGGCCGAGCTCACGCCGCGCCTCGTCGTGGGGGACCCACTCCGTCGCCGGGTCGCGGAAGCGGGCGAGCGCCACCTCGAGGTCCTCGCGCTCCTCGAGGTAGCGCTCGAGGGCCTCGACGATGAACGACGACTTCGAGCGGCGGGTCGTCTCGGCCAGGGCCTCGAGGCGGCTGGCGAGCTCGTCGGGGAGACGGACCGTCTGCGTGACCATGACGCCTCCTGCCACCAATGTAGGACATGTTCTACATCGGTGCAAGCTCCGGCCAGCACGCCGCGGCGCTCGCGCCCGGCGTACCATGGTCCCATGTGCGGTCGCTACACCCTCACCGTCTCCGGCCGGGTGCTGGCGGAGCTGTTCGAGCTCGAGGCAGAGCCGGCGCTCGCGCCCCGCTACAACATCGCCCCATCGCAGCAGGTGCCGCTGGTGCGGCTCGGCGCGGACGGTCGGCGGCAGTGGGCCGAGGCGCGCTGGGGGCTGGTGCCGTCGTGGGCCAGGGAGGTCGACGCCGGGGCGCGGATGATCAACGCCCGCGCCGAGACCGCGGCCGACAAGCCCGCCTTCCGCACCGCCGTCCGCCGCCGGCGCTGCCTGCTGCCGGCCGACGGCTTCTACGAGTGGCAGGCGGTCGCGGGCGGCAAGCAGCCGCACCTGATCCGCTTCTCGGACGGCCGGCCGTTCGCCTTCGCCGGCCTGTGGGAGCTGTGGCAGCCGCCCGGGGCCGAGCCGCTCCTCTCCTGCACCATCCTCACCACCACCCCCAACCCGGTGGTGGCGGCGCTGCACGACCGCATGCCGGTGATCCTGCCGCCCGAGCGCCACGGCGAGTGGCTCGAACCGGGCGAGCTCGGCCGCGAGCGGCTGGCGGAGCTGCTGGTCCCCTGCCCGGCCGCGGGCATGGAGGCGTTCCCGGTGTCGCGGAGGGTCAACAACCCCCGGGCCGACGATGAGGCGTGCGCGGCGAGGGTCGACGGGTAGCCGTCTCCCCCGCACCCGTACCCGTACCCGTACCCGTACCCGACGAAGGGTAGGCGCCACCCGCAGCGCGAGGCGCCCCCTCCGCCCGCCGGAGGGGGCACGCCGGCGGGCGCGGGTCATGAGAGGGGAGAGACATCGGGTACGGGTACGGGTAGGGAGAGGGAGACGGGTTATGATGCCGGGCGCGGAGGGGAAGACCATGGGGGACGGCAGGTGGTACGTGGCCAGGGGCGGCGAGAGCCTGGGGCCGTTCGGCCTCGACGAGCTGCTCGCCAAGCTCCGCGACGGCACCTTCGGCCCGCGCGACCACGCCTTCACCGAGGGCATGGCCGGCTGGACGCCGGTCGCCCGGGTGCCGGAGCTCTCCGGCGCGCTCGGCGGCCGCGGCCCGCTGCCGCCGCCACCGGGGCGGCAGCGCGCGGACGAGGTCGACTACCAGATCTTCGGCGAGGAGATGCAGTTCGTCGAGGTCGAGCTCGACCCGGGCGAGAGCGTGGTGGCCGAGGCCGGGTCGATGATGTTCATGCAGGACGGGATCCAGCTCGAGACCGTGTTCGGCGACGCATCCTCGAGCGGCGGCGGCCTGCTGGACCGGTTGGTCGGCGCCGGCAAGCGGCTCCTGACCGGCGAGAGCCTGTTCATGACCGTGTTCTCCAACGCCGGCCAGGGTAAGGCCAGGGTCGCATTCGCCGCCCCCTACCCCGGCACCATCATGCCGGTCGACCTGCGCGACGTCGACGGCACCCTGATCTGCCAGAAGGACGCCTTCCTCTGCGCCGCGCGCGGGGTCCAGGTCGGCATCGCCTTCCAGAAGAAGATCGGCGTCGCCCTGTTCGGCGGCGAGGGCTTCATCATGGAGAAGCTGGACGGCGACGGCCTGGTCTTCCTCCACGCCGGCGGCTTCGTGGTCAAGCGCGAGCTCAAGGCGGGTGAGACCCTGCGGGTCGACACCGGCTGCATCGTCGCCCTCGACGCCACGGTCGGCTACGACATCCAGTACGTCGGCAGCGTCAAGTCGGCCCTGTTCGGCGGCGAGGGCTTCTTCTACGCCACCCTGCGCGGGCCGGGCACCATCTGGTTGCAGTCGCTGCCTTTCTCGCGCCTGGCCGGCCGCATCTGGCGGGCGGCGCCGCAGGCCGGCGGCCGCGACCGGGACGAGGGCTCGGTCCTCGGCACCCTTGGCGGCATCGGCGGCATGCTCGAAGGACGCTGAGAGCGGTCGGAGAGGAGAGAGCCATGCGACTCGAGCTGACGATGGTGGGCACCGTCCTGACGAGCGTCGCGACCCTGGCCGGGGCCGCCCCGCCGGCGACCGCCCCGGCCGCGCCGGCGGCGGTGCAGCGCGCCGCCGAGGACGACGAGGGCGGAGCCGTCATGGCCCGGGTGCGGGACTACCTGGCCCGCCACGGCGACCTCGGCGTGGTCACGCCGGACGCCACTGCGGCGCGGGCGCGCTGGGCCCACCAGCGTCGCCTCGACCGCGAGCGCGGCGACCTCAAGGCGATCGCCGGCGAGGGTTGGGTCAGCATCGGCCCGGTCAACGGCGCCGGCCGCTGCACCTGCGTCGTGCCCCACCCGACCGAGCCCGACACGGTCCTGGCCGGGGCCGCCGGCGGCGGGGTGTGGAAGTCGACCGACGCCGGGGAAACCTGGCGCTCGCTCACCGACGGCCTGATCTCGGACCTCTCGGTCGGCGCCCTGGCCTACGCCCCGTCCGACCCGCAGGTGCTCTACCTCGGCACCGGCGAGGGGGGCTACGCCGCGGACTTCATCCCCGGCATCGGCCTGGTCCGCTCCGAGGACGGCGGCGAGAGCTGGATCCTGCCCGAGTACTACCTCGCCACCCAGTACTTCGCGTTCTCGGTCGACCCGCGCGACCCCCATACCTTCCTCGCCGCCACCAACACCGGCCTGCACGCGACCACCGACGGCGGCGTCAACTGGACGGTGCCGATCGTCAACACCGGCCTGGCCGGGGTCACCGAGGTGGTGCGCTCGGCCACCGACCCGGACCTGGTCTACGCCGCCCTGTGGTGCCGCGAGCAGTGCCCGGCCGGCAAGGCGCGGGTGATGCGCTCGACCGACAACGGCGTCACCTGGGCCGCGGCCGGCACCGGCCTGCCCGCGCCCGCCGGCGACATGTCGTACAACCGCAACGCCCTGACCCTGTCGGCGAGCGACGACCAGGTGCTCTACCTCGGGCTCAACCTCGCGCCCTCCGGCGGCGGCACGCCGCCGGCGCGGGTCTACCGCTCGACCGACGGCGGCCAGTCCTGGGCCCAGACCGGCTCGACCCAGGCCTACCTCGGCAGCCAGGGCTGGTACGACAACACCATCACTGCCAAGCCGACCGACCCGGGCCGGGTCGTCGCCGGCGGAGTCAGCTTCACCTACTCCGCCAACGGCGGCCAGAGCTGGACCTACCGCGACCTCTACCAGTCGGGCGGGGGCATGGGCACGACCACCCTGCCGCACGTCGACTGGCACGACCTGCAGTGGCAGGGGGACACCTTGTGGCTCGCCTGCGACGGCGGCATCTGGCGCTCGACCGACGACGGCGTCACCTGGAGCGGCCGCAACCAGGGGCTGATCACCCGCCAGTACTACGCCCTGGCCGTCGACCCGGTCAACCGCGAGCGGGTCCTGGCCGGCTCCCAGGACAACGGCACCGACCGCCGCCGCGACGCGGGCGACGACACCTGGGAGCAGGTGCTGGGCGGCGACGGCTTCGAGGGCGGCGTCAACCCCCTCCTCCCCGACATCGTCTACGCCTCGGTCTACGACGGCTTCCTGGTCCGCTCGACCACCGGCGGCAGCGGCTGGGCCGCCATCGCCCCCGACTACCAGGCCGACGCCACCCCCTTCATCACCATCCTGACCATGCGCCCCGAGGCGCCGTGGGAGCTCTACACCGGCTCGACCCGGGTCTGGCGCTCGACCGACACCGGCGACTCCTGGGTGCCGCTGCCGACCGTGGTTTCGAACGGCGCCTGGACCGGCGGCGACGGCTACGAGGTGACGGCGGTGGCGACCACGCCGGCCGACCCGGCGGTGCTGATGGTCGGCAAGTACACCGACGTGTTCTGCTCCACCGACGCCGGGGCGACCTGGCGGCGAGCGCCGAAAGGCGGCGCCGACGGCCTGCCCGGCCGGCGCGTCAACCACGTCGAGATCTCCCCCTTCGACTCACGGCTCGCCCTCGTCGCCGGCGCCGGCACGGTCGGCGAGGGCCACGTCAGCCGCACCACCGACGGCGGCCTCACCTGGCACGACGCCGACGAAGGCCTGCCGCCGTTCTCGGTCCAGGTGACGCGCTGGGACCCGACCGACCCGGCCGCGGTCTACGCCGGCACCGACGTCGGCCTCTACCGCTCGCAGGACGCCGGCCTGAGCTGGGAGGAGTACGGCGGCGGCCTGCCGGCGGTGTCGGTGCACGACATCCGCATCCTGCCCGACGGCTCCATGCTGCGCATCGCCACCCACGGCCGCGGCGCCTGGGAGCTGGCCATCCCGCGGCCGGACAACCAGCCGCCGGTGGTCGCGATCACCGACCCGACCGGCACCGCCACCGTCGCCGTCGGCGACACCCTCGAGGTCCAGGCCTCGGCCACCGACGCGGACGGCGACCACCTCACCCTGCGGTGGGTCGCGACCGACAGCTGGGGCGGCGCCGAGGACACCGGCGCGGGCGAGGTGGCGAGCACCTTCACCCACGCCTGCTCGGTCGGCGGCTACCACCAGGTCGTGGCGCGGGCCGCCGACGGCCACGGCGGCGTCGCCTACGACACCCTCGGGGTGGTGGTCGAGGACCCGGCCGACGACTGCGCCACGCCGCGGGTCGTGCCCGCGGCCGGGCCCTTCCCGTTCGAGGCCCGCTTCGACACCGCCTGGGCCGGGGAGCAGGCCACCGACCCGCAGGTGCCGTGCGCCTCGAGCGGCGACGACCCCGGCGCCGGCGCCCACGGCTCGACCTGGTTCGAGCTCACGCCGACCGCCTCGGCGCGCTACGCCCTCTCCACCTGCGGCTCGGTCCCGGACCCGGTGCTGTCGGTCTGGACCGGCGACCCCTGCGGCCCGTTCACCCCGGTCGCGGCCGGCTGCAACGACGACGACGAGCAGGTCCACTGCCTGGGCCGGCGGACCGACTCCTACCTCGAGCTCGACCTCTCAGCCGGCCAGACCTACCGCGTCCTGGTCGGCTCCTGGCAGCTGCCGTACGCGGGGCCGACGCGGCTCTCAGTCGACTGCCTCGACTGCCCGGCCCAGCCGTCGCACGCGGAGTACCTGGTGCCGGCCGCGGCCCACAACCCGGGGGCCGGCGACACCTTCTGGGCAACCGACCTCGACCTCCACAACCCGGGCCAGGCCGCGGTCACCGCTGCCCTCGCCTTCCTCCCGGCCGCAACCGACAACAGCGGCGCCGTCGAGCACGAGGTGACGGTCGCCGCCGGCACGTCCGCGACCCTCGCCGACGTGGTGGCGACGCTGTTCGGGAGCCAGGGGTCGGGGGCGATCCGGGTCCGCGCCGACGGCCCGCTGCTGGTCGCGTCGCGGACCTTCACCACCGGTGCCGCCGGCACCTACGGCCAGTACATCGGCGCCACCGCGGCCGCCGACGCCGTGGCGCCCGGGGCGACGGCGCTGCTGCCGGGGCTGGAGGGGACCGCCGACTTCCGCACCAACCTCGGCCTCGCCAGCTTCTCGACCGCGCCCGCCACGGCCACGGTCGAGCTGCACGCGGCCGACGGCTCGCTCCTGGCGACGCGCGACCTCGACCTGCAGCCCCTCGGCTTCGAGCAGGTCAACGACATCTTCGGCCAGGAGGGCCTGAGCGGGGTCGAGGACGCCTACGCGCTGGTGACCAACGTCTCGGCCACGGCGAGCGTGGTCGCCTACGCGTCCGTGGTCGACCAGCAGACCGGCGACCCGGTCGCGATCACCGCCGTCGAG
>CAYTJW010000043.1:0-16355 GCA_964438135.1 uncultured Thermoanaerobaculia bacterium | reverse complement strand
AGGAGCCACCGGCCGTCGGGTGGCGGCAGCGCGGCAGGCGGCTCGAGGCCGACCGCCCGCAGCAGGGACAGGTTGGTGGCGACGACGTGCGCCGCCCCGGAGGCGCCAGGCCACCGCTCGGTGTAGGCGAGGCCCGCCAGCAGCTCCCGCCGCCACGGTCGCGCGAGGCCGACCCGGCGCGGTGCGCCGGTCGCGCGGGTCACCAGGGCGGACTTGACCAGGCCCTGGGGGTCGAGGGCCACCTCCGGGCGGAGGCCAACCAGCCTTCGCCTGGTCTGCTGGACCTCGGACCGGGTGGTCGCCGCCAGCGGCGCCCTGCGCCAGCGCCGGGTGGCCACGGTCACGGTCTCGTCGACGGCCGGGTGGCGGCAGACCAGGTCGCGGTACGCCTCCTCGACGACCCACGTCAGGTGCAGGCCGGGGATCCCCCGCCGCAGGGCCGCTGCCAGCGGCCAGGCGTGGACGATGTCGCCCAGGGCCGACAGGCGGATCAGGGCCACCCGCATCGGCCGAGCCTAGGCCCGCCCCGGACCGAAGCGCGCCAGGATGGTGGCGACGAGGTCGGTCGTCGAGTGGTCCTTGGGGTCGCCGCAGATCACCGTCCGGCCGCCGTACGCGCGGACGACCTCCCGCTCGGGCACGGTCTCGACCCGGTAGTCGGTCCCCTTGGCGTGGACCTCCGGCTCGAGGCGAGCGAGGACCTCGGTCACGGTCTCCCCGTCGAACAGGAGCAGACGGTCCACCATCCACAGGTGGGAGAGGAGCTCGAGCCGCTCCTGCTGCGGCACGAGCGGGCGCAGGTTCCCCTTGCCCCGCCGCACCGACAGGTCGGAGTTCACCGCCACCACCAACACCTGGCCGAGGGCGCGGGCGGCGGCGAGGTACCGCACGTGGCCGACGTGGAGCAGGTCGAAGGCGCCGTTCGCCAGCACCACCGCGCGCCGCTGCCGCCGCCACCGGCGGCGCGCCGCGACCAGCTCGTCGAGGGTCCGCAGCTTGGCCCCGGCCGCCGTCACCGGTCGTCGTCCCCGAGGTCGGCGTGGGCCACGGCTGCCAGCAGCTCGTCGCGGCTGAGGGTGGCGGTGCCGAGCTTCATCACCACCACGCCCCCGGCGCAGTTGGCCAGGCGCGCCGCGTCGGCCGGCTCGGCGCCCACCGCCAGGGCAGCGGTGAGCACGGCCAGGACCGTGTCCCCGGCGCCGGTCACGTCGGCCACCTGGTCGGTGCCGTGGACCGGGATGTGCAGCGCCCCCCGGCCCTCCTCGACCAGGGACATGCCGCGGTGGCCGCGGGTGGCGAGCACGAAGCGGGCGCCGAGCCGGGCCCGGAGCGTCTCGCCGGCCGCCGCCACCTGCTCGTCGGTCGCCAGCTCGCGACCGGCGCAGGCCTCGAGCTCCTGCAGGTTGGGGGTGGCGCCGTCGACCGGACCGAGCTCGGCGGCCCGGTGACGGGAGTCGAGGCAGACCCAGCGCGGCCGGGGCCTGGCGCCGACGACGTCGGCCACGGTTGCGGCCGTCACGGTGCCGTAGCCGTAGTCGGAGATGGCAGCGGCGTCGGCCGAGCCCGCCAGGAGCCGCAGCTCTCGGCCGAGATGGTCCCGCCACGGGCCCTCGGCGGGGAGCTCGTCCTCCAGGTCGTACCGGGCCACCTGGTGCTTGAGGGAGGACGGGCCGCCACCGAGGATGCGGACCTTGACCGGCGTGCGGTACGCCGGGACGCGGACGATGTGCGAGGTGTCGACGCCGCGCTCGGCGAGGGCGGCGAGCAGGGCCGCCCCCGGCTCGTCGTCGCCGACCGCCGCGACCGGGATCGGGCTCACCCCCAGCGCTGCCAGGTTGGCGAGGGCGTTGGCGCCGCCGCCGGGGATGTCGAGCTGGCGCTCGAACGACAGGATGATGACCGGCGCCTCGCGCGAGATCCGCTTCGGGGAGCCGAGGATGAAGCGGTCGAGGACCAGGTCGCCGAGCAGCACGACCCGCGCCTGTGGCAGGCGCTGGACGATCGCGGCCAGGGTCTGGCGCGTGCTCACGGGGGGAGAGTGTAGCGCAGCCGCAGGCCTCGCGGCCGGTCTCTCCCGGCCGCCGTGCCCGTGCCCGTGCCCGTTCCCGTCGCCGATGGGGCTGGTGGGGGAGGCGCCGGTGCAGCCGGCGCCGGCAGCCCGCGGCGGCGCCCTCCCGGGGCATCCGTCGGGTAAGGGCACGGGTACGGGTACGGCGAGGCTGCGCTCCCTTCCGGGGAGGCAGCAGGCCGACGCTATACTGGCCTGGTGCAGCCGCTCTTCGGTTCGCCCCTCGTGCGCTGGGACGGCGCCCACCTGGTCTTCCGCCTGGAGCTGGTCGAGCGGCGGCTGGCCGAGCTGTTGCGGCCGGTGGCGGAGCGGGTGCGGGACATCCGCCTGGAGGGCGAGGGCGACGTGGTGCGGGTGCACGCCACGGTGGTCTGGAAGGGGCGCGGCGCGCGGGTCGCGGTCGACCTCGGCGAGGTGCGGCTGCGCCACCGGCGGCTGGGCTTCCGGGTTGGCAGGGTGAGGGTCATGGGGGGTGTGCCGCTGCCGCGGGCGGCGGTGCTGGCGGTGTGCCGGGCGCTCCGCTCGCCGCTCCTCCAGGTGGTCGGCGGCCCCGACATCCTGGTCGTCGACCTGCGTGCCTGGTTGCCCCCCGAGCTGTGCCTGCGGCTGGTCACCCTGCAGTGCACCGAGCGCTACCTCCACCTCTGGCTCGGACCCGGCGAGCTGCGCGACCTGCCCGGGCCGGGCCTGGCGGCGCTGCCCGGGGAGGCCGCCGGGCACCAGGTCCCGCGCCTTGACAGCAGTGGCGGGCTCAGGTAGAGTCTCGCTCCCCTGTCGCTTCAGGGGCGGTGTGCGTCTGGAGATGCGTCTTCGAAGAAGGGTCCTGCGATGAGCACCTACGTTCCGAGCCCCGACCAGGTCCAGCGCGAGTGGGTGGTGATGGACGCCACCAATCAGGTGCTGGGCCGGATGGCGACCGAGATTGCCCGCCTCCTGCGCGGCAAGCACCGGCCCGCCTACACCCCTTTTCTCGACACCGGTGACTTCGTGGTCGTGGTCAACGCGGCGCGGGTCCGGCTGACCGGGCGCAAGACGCTCGACAAGGTGTACTACCGCAACGTGGCCCACCGGCCGGGCGGGCTCCACGCCGAGACCGCGGCCGAGGCGCTCCAGAAGCACCCCGAGCGGGTCGTCGAGATGGCGGTCTGGGGCATGCTGCCGAAGAACCGCCTGGGCCGGAAGCTGCTGCGCAAGCTCAAGGTCTACCCGGGGCCGGAGCACCCGCACCAGGCCCAGCAACCGCACACCCACCAACCGAGACCCAACTCTCGTTGAGCCGGTGAGAGGGGGACGTCGTGGCTGAGATCGAGTACTACGGAACCGGACGACGGAAGACCGCGACGGCGCGGGTGTACCTCCGCCCGGGCGGCGGCAAGATCATGGTCAACCGCCGCGACTTCGACAACTACTTCCCGAACCAGGTCTTGAAGATGGTCATCCGGCAGCCCCTGCTGCTGACCGAGACCGCCGACAAGTTCGACATCCTGGTCAACGTCAGCGGCGGCGGCTCGGCCGGTCAGGCGGGCGCGATCCGGCACGGCATTGCCCGCGCCCTGCTGGAGTACAACGCCGAGCTCCGCCCCCGCCTCAAGGTCGCCGGTTTCCTGACGCGCGACGCGCGGCAGGTGGAACGCAAGAAGTACGGCCGACCGAAGGCTCGTCGGCGCTTCCAGTTCTCCAAGAGGTAGCGGTCCGGGTCCGCGAGAGGAAGAGGCAAGGGAGAGGGTCGTGGCAACCATTCAGATGAAGGAGCTCCTCGAGGCCGGCGTCCACTTCGGTCACCAGACGCGCCGCTGGAACCCGAAAATGAAGCCGTACATCTTCGGCAAGCGGAACGGCATCCACATCGTCGACCTGCAGAAGACGCTGCAGCACTTCGAGGAGGCCGCGGCGTTCGTGCGCGATCTCGCTGCCGGGGGGCGCAACATCCTCTTCGTCGGGACCAAGCGTCAGGCCCAGGACGCGGTGCGCGAGGAGGCGGCGCGGTGCGGCATGTTCTACGTCAACCACCGCTGGCTGGGTGGGACGATGACGAACTTCCGCACGATCCGCAAGTCGATCGAGAAGTTCAAGGAGATCGAGGCGGTCCTGGGCAACGAGGAGTCGCACCTGACCAAGAAGGAGCGCATCGGCCTCGAGCGCCAGCGCCGCAAGATGGACCGGGCCCTGGGTGGGATCAAGGACATGGAGGACCTGCCCGACGCGCTGTTCGTGATCGACACCGTCCACGAGCACATCGCGGTGAAGGAGGCCAACCGCCTCGGCATCTCGGTGGTGGCAGTGGTCGACACCAACTGCGACCCGGAGGAGGTCGACTTCCCCATTCCCGGCAACGACGACGCCATCCGCGCCATCCGGCTGTTCACCTCGAGGATCTCCGACAACGTCCTCGAGGGGTTGAACCTGGCCGACGACCGCTACGTCGGCGAGGAGCCCGCCAAGGCGGCGGAGGGCGCGGCCGAGCCGTCGGCGGCGGAGTGGACCGAGGCCGAGGAGTCGCCCGGAACCGAGGACGTCGACGAGGAGGGGCTTTTCCGGGCCTGACCCGCCGCGCTGGGCGAGAGCTCACGGAGGGCCAGGCCGGCGATCGCCTGGCCCCTTTTCTTGCACGTGGCAACCCGAGGAGAGGACGATGGAGATCACAGCGAAAGCGGTACAGACGCTGCGGGAGCGCACGGGCGCCGGCATGATGGACTGCAAGAGGGCTCTCGTCGAGGCGGAGGGCGACATGGACGCGGCGGTCAAGATCCTCCGCACCAGGGGGCTCGCCGCGGCGGCCAAGAAGGCCCACCGGACCGCCAACGACGGTCTCGTGGTGGTGGTCGGCGACGAGCGCCGGATGGTGGTGCTCGAGCTCAACTGCGAGACCGAGCCGGTGGCGCAGAACCCGGACTTCCGCGCCTTTGCCCAGGCGTTGGCCGAGCAGGCGCTGGCGAACGGGGTGACGAGCGCGGAAGCCATGCGGGAGCTGCCCTTCGCCCCCGAGCCGGAGTACACGGTCGAGCAGACCGTTTCGCTCAAGGTCGCCGCGTTCGGCGAGAACATCGTCCTGAAGCGGCTGGCCCTGGTCGAGGCGGCCGGCACCAACCGCCTCGGCTCCTACATCCACATGGGAGGCAAGGTCAAGATCGGCGTGTGCGTCGAGGCGACCGCCCAGGTCCCGGACGAGGCCCTGCACGACGTCGCCCTGCACGTCGCCGCCGCCGACCCCCGCTACGTCGCCCGCGACGCGGTCCCGCCGGCGGTGGTCGAGGGGGAGCGCGACATCGCCCGCAAGCAGATGGAAGGCCAGAACAAGCCCGCCAACATCATCGACAAGATCGTCCAGGGGCGGGTGGAGAAGTTCTTTGCCGAGGTGGTCCTCCTCGAGCAGCCGTTCGCCAAGGACCCGAGCCAGACCGTCGGCCAGCACCTCCGTGCCGCCGGCGGCGACGGGGCGACCGTCGTCTCCTTCGTCCGCTTCCGCCTCGGCGAAGAGCTCGGGGCCTGAGGGCGGCCGCGTGGTGACGACTCCGGCGGGCGAGGCGACGGCGGCGGGAGGGACCCTCCGCTACCGGCGGGTGCTGGTCAAGCTGTCGGGCGAGGCGCTGATGGGCACGCAGCCCTTCGGCATCGAGCCGGCGGTGGTCAGCGCCATCGCCGCCGACCTGGCCGGGGTGCATCGGCTGGGCGTCCAGGTGGCGGTGGTGGTGGGTGGTGGCAACATCATCCGCGGCGTGTCGGCCCACGAGCAGGGGATCGACCGGGTGACCGGCGACTCGATGGGCATGCTGGCCACGGTCATCAACGCCCTGGCGTTGTCGTCGGCGGTCGAGCGGCACGGCGTCTCCACCCGCGTCCAGACCGCGATCCAGATGCACCAGGTCGCCGAGCCGTTCATCCGGCGCCGCGCCATCCGTCACCTCGAGAAGGGCCGCCTCGTGCTGTTCGCCGGCGGCACCGGCAACCCGTTCTTCACCACCGACTCGGCGGCCGCGCTGCGGGCCAACGAGATCCAGGCCGAGGTGCTGGTCAAGGCGACGCGGGTCGACGGGGTGTTCACCGCCGACCCGCACCAGGACGCGACCGCGGTGCTGATGCCCCGGGTGACCTACCGCGAGTTCCTGACCCGGGAGCTGAAGCTCATGGACGCCGCCGCCATCTCGCTGTGCATGGGCTCCGGCATCCCCATCCAGATCGTCAACATCCGCCGGCGGGGCCTGCTCGAGAGGGTGGTGTGCGGCGAGGAGGTGGGGTCGCTGATCGGCCCCGGGGAGGCGCAATGAGAGAGGTGCTGAAGGACGTGGAGCGGAGGATGAACGGATCGGTGGAGGCGCTCAAGACCGAGCTCGCACGCCTGCGAACCGGCCGCGCCTCGCTGGCCCTGCTCGACGGCATCGAGGTGGACTACTACGGCACCCCGACGCCGCTCAACCAGGTCGCCTCGCTGACCGTGCCGGAGCCGACCACGATCATGATCGCGCCCTGGGAGACGCGGCTGCTGGGCGAGATCGAGAAGGCGATCCTGCGCTCACAGCTCGGCCTCACCCCCGCCAACGACGGCCGCGTCGTGCGGCTGCACATCCCGGCCCTGACCGAGGAGCGGCGCCGCGAGCTGGTCCGCGTCGCCCACGGCCACGCCGAGCAGGCCAAGAACGCGGTCCGCCAGGTGCGGCGCGACGGCAACGAGCGGATCAAGCGCCTGGAGCGCGGCGGTGAGGTCTCCGAGGACGAGATGCGGCAGGGCCAGGCCGAGGTGCAGAAGCTGACCGACGCCGCCGTGGCCAGGGTGCAGGAAGTCCTCGAGCGCAAGGAACGGGAGATCATGGAGGGCTAGCCGGCGGCGCCGGCCGGCGACGGGCGGTGGCAGGGTGAGGGTCGCGCTGGTCTGCGTCGGCGCCGGCAGCGGCAGCCGCTTCGGCGGCGACAAGCTCGCTCAGCTCCTGGCCGGGAGGCCCGTCCTGGAGTGGTCGCTGGCGGCGCTCACCGCCAGCATGCCCGGCGCGCCGCTGGTGGTGGTGGTGGCGGCCGAGCGCCTGGACAGCTGGAGACAACGCCTCGGCTCCGCCTTCCCCGCCGCCCGGTGGGTCGCCGGCGGGGTGGAGCGGCAGGACTCGGTGCGCTGCGGCGTCGAGGCCGTGGCTGACCTCGACGTCGAGGCCGTCTGCGTCCACGATGCTGCCCGCCCCCTGGTCCGCCCCCATGACGTCCGCGCAGTCGTCGCGGCGCTCGCCGCCGCCGACGGCGCCATCCTCTGCCAGCGGGTCGCCGACACGGTGAAGCGGGTCGACGAGGCCGGGGTCGTGCTCGGCACCCTGCCGCGGGCGACCCTCCGGCTGGCGCTCACCCCGCAGGTGGTGCGGTGGGGCTCCTACCGCGAGGCGTGGCGGCGGGTCGGCGAAGGCGGGCAGTGGACCGACGAGGCAGCTCTCCTGGAGGCGGCAGGGATGACGGTCCGGTCGGTCGAGGCGAGGTACCCCAACCCCAAGCTCACCACCCCGGAGGACCTGGTGACCATGGCGACGCTGGCCGGCGGGACGGGCGGGGGGGGGGCGTTGACCCCGTTCGCCGTCGGGCTGGGCTTCGACGCCCACCGCTACCGCGCGGGTCGCGAGCTCCGCCTGTGTGGCCTCAGCCTGCCGGGGGAAATCGGCCTGGAAGGCCACTCCGACGCCGACGTGGCGCTGCACGCGGTCACCGACGCCATCCTCGGCGCCGTCGCCGAGGGCGACATCGGCGAGCACTTCCCCGACGCGGACGAGCGGTGGCGTGACGCCGACTCGAGCCTCTTCGTGCGCCACGCGCTGGCCGTCGCGGCCGCGCGGGGTCTCGTGGTCGGCAACTGCGACCTGACCCTGGTCGGCGAACGACCCCGCGTCGCCCCCCACCGCCAGGCCCTGCGCGCCGGCCTGGCCGCCGTCCTGGGTGTGGCCGTGGAGGCCGTGTCGGTCAAGGCGACCACGACCGAGGGCCTGGGCTGGACCGGTCGCGGCGAGGGGCTGGCCGCCCTGGCCGTGGTGCTGCTGCGGCGGGAGGCTCGAGTTGGAGAGTGAGAGGCGGCCCGGCGACGGGGCGGAGGCGGCTGGAGGCAGCGGCTGGACGGTCGGCTTCCACGCCGTGCTCGGCGCTCTCCAAGGGGGCAGGGCGGTGACCCTGGTGCTGGTCCAGCAGGGGCGGCGCGACCGTCGCGCCCGGCACCTCCTCGACGCCGCCCGCGAGCTGGGCGTGCCGACTCGCCTCGTGCCCCGGGCGCGGCTCGACGAGGTCGCCGCCGGCCTGCCCCACAACGGCTGCGCCGCGCGGTGCGAGGCCGTGCGCCTGCACCGCCTGGAGGAGCTGATCGCGACTCCGGGCGAGCCCGGCCGCCTGCTGCTGCTCGACGACGTCGCCGACCCGCACAACCTCGGCGCGGTGGTGCGCAGCGCGGCGGCCTTCGCGGTCGACGGGGTGGTGGTCGGGGGCTTCTCCTCGCCGCCCCTGTCCGGGGCTGCCGCCACGGCGGCGGCCGGGCACCTGGGGCGGGTCCGTCTGGCCCGGGCGAAGGTCGCGGCGGACGCCCTGGCGAGCTTGCGCCGGGCCGGGTACTGGGTGCTGGCGGGCGACGCCGCCGGCGGCCCGCTGCCGGCCGCGCGGCCGGTCGCGCGCTGGGTGCTGTGCGTGGGGGGCGAGCAACGCGGCCTGCGGGCGAAGACGCGGCACCAGGTGGACGAGTGGTTGCGGATCCCGATGGCGCCGGCGGTGGAGTCGCTCAACCTGTCGGTCGCCGCCGGCATCCTGCTCTACGAGCTGTGCGTGCGCTGGCCGGCCGCGCCAGCCGGCGGGTGAGGAGCGGGATGTGCGCCCCCCCGGCCGAGGGTCTTGCGCGGCGGCCGGGGCTGTGCTATCGTCCCCGTCCCATTGCCACGGGCAGTGGTGTGCTCTTTGCAAGGAGGCGGGTTGTCTGCTGGCGTAGCTCAATCGGCAGAGCAGCTGATTTGTAATCAGCCGGTTGCGGGTTCGAGTCCCATCGCCAGCTCCACCGGTAGCGGCTCTTCCCGGGGGGGCTCCACCAGCAGGCGACCGAGAGACGAGCGTGCAGGCGTGGCCGAGCGGTCAATGGCAGCAGACTGTAAATCTGCCGGCAATAGCCTACGGTGGTTCAAATCCATCCGCCTGCACCATTTTCTTGTCGGCTCGTGTTGCGGTCTCTGGGTCGCGGCCGCGCGTCGGGGTTCCGGCTCGGGCCGCGGTCGTGGAGCTGGCTCTCGTCTCCGGTGGCCCGCCGCCAGCGGCACGGGGGGCGAGACCGCGGGAGTAACTCAGTGGTAGAGTCACAGCCTTCCAAGCTGTTGGTCGCGGGTTCGATCCCCGTCTCCCGCTTGAATGCGCCGGGCCCACGTAGCTCAGTCGGCAGAGCACGTCCTTGGTAAGGACGGGGTCACCAGTTCAAGTCTGGTCGTGGGCTCCACAGATTTGTTGAACGACGGGTGAGCCCGTCACCTCGCGGGCTCTCGGGACCCGAGGAAATGAGGGAGGCAGTCATGGCCAAGCAGAAGTTCGAGCGGACGAAGCCGCACGTCAACATCGGCACGATCGGTCACATCGACCACGGCAAGACGACGCTGACGGCGGCGATCACGAAGACTCTGGCAGGCAAGGGCCTGGCGGATTTCGTGCCGTTTGACCAGATCGACAAGGCGCCGGAGGAGAAGGCGCGGGGGATCACGATCAACACGGCGCACGTGGAGTACCAGAGTCAGGCTCGGCACTACGCGCACGTGGACTGCCCCGGGCACGCGGACTACATCAAGAACATGATCACCGGCGCGGCGCAGATGGACGGGGCGGTGCTGGTGGTGTCGGCGGCGGACGGGCCGATGCCGCAGACGCGGGAGCACATCCTGCTGGCGCGGCAGGTGGGCGTGCCGTACATCGTGGTGTACATGAACAAGGTCGACATGGTGGACGACGCGGAGCTGCTGGACCTGGTGGAGCTGGAGGTGCGGGAGCTGCTGAGCGCCTACAAGTTCCCCGGGGACGAGATTCCGGTGGTGCGGGGTTCGGCGCTGCAGGCGCTGGAGAGCGGCGACCCGGGCTCGGAGGCGTGCAAGTCGATCTGGGCGTTGCTGGAGGCGCTGGACAGCTACGTGCCGTTGCCGCAGCGGGACGTCGAGAAGGACTTCCTGATGCCGATCGAGGACGTGTTCACGATCTCGGGTCGGGGGACGGTGGTGACGGGTCGGGTGGAGCGGGGGATGGTGCGGGTTGGGGAGGAGATGGAGATCGTCGGGATTCGGCCGACGATGAAGAAGATCGTGACCGGGGTGGAGATGTTCCGGAAGCTGCTGGACCAGGGGCAGGCGGGGGACAACGTGGGCCTGCTGCTGCGGGGGACGGAGCGGAAGGACGTGGAGCGGGGGCAGGTGGTGGCGAAGCCCGGGTCGATCACGCCGCACCTGCGGTTCCGGGCCGAGGTGTACGTGCTGACGAAGGAGGAGGGGGGGCGGCACACGCCGTTCTTCCGGGGCTACCGGCCGCAGTTCTTCTTCCGGACGACGGACGTGACGGGGTCGGTGACGCTGGACGAGGGGGTGGAGATGGTGATCCCAGGTGACAACACGAACCTGGAGGTGGAGCTGATCACCCCGATCGCGATGGAGCCCGGCCTGCGCTTCGCGATCCGCGAGGGGGGCCGCACCGTCGGCGCCGGCGCCATCACGCAGATTCTGGAGTAACCGACAATGCCTCGCGACACCGTCCACCTTCAGTGCTCTGACTGCAAGCGGCGGAACTACTCCGCCGATCGCAACAAGAAGAAGCAGACGACCAAGCTGCAGTTGAAAAAGTACTGCCGGTTCTGCCGTCGACACACGGTGCACAAGGAAGCGTGACGGAGCGATGCGCGCAGGCCAGTAGCTCAATGGCAGAGTCCCGGTCTCCAAAACCGGTTGTTGGGGGTTCGAGTCCCTCCTGGCCTGCCAACCAAGATTGCGACGGGAGTCGACGGCATGGAGTGGTGGAACCGTACACGGGCCTTCCTGAGAGAAGTGGTCAGCGAGACCAAGCATGTGACGTGGCCGACGCAGCGTGAGGTCGTCAGCACCACCACGGTCGTCGTCGTGGCCTCCTTCATCTTCGGGATCTACCTCTACCTCTGCGACGCCGCCCTGCTGTTCCTGACCGAGAGGGTGTTCATGCTGTTCGGGGTCCTGTCGTAGCGCGGTAGCGGCGACCAAGGGGGAACCGCGGGTGAGCAAGCGCTGGTACATCATCCACACCTACTCGGGCTTCGAGGACCGGGTCAGGAGAACCCTGGAGCAGCGCATCGAGGCGCTCGGCATGCAGGAGTTCTTCGGTGAGATCAGAGTTCCTACCGAGACCGTGGTCGAGGTGAAGGACGGTCGCCGGCGCGAGGTCCGGCGCAAGTTCTTCCCCGGCTACGTGCTGGTGGAGATGGAGATGACCGACGACGCCTGGCACCTGGTGCGCAACACGCCCAAGGTGACCGGGTTCGTCGGCGCGGGCAAGAAGCCCACCCCGCTGACCGAGGAGGAGGTCAACCAGATCCTCCACCAGTCGGTCGCCGCGCAGGAGAAGCCGAGACCCAAGGAGGTCTTCGAGAAGGGCGAGCGGATCCGGATCATCGACGGTCCTTTTGCCACCTTCTCGGGCGTCGTCGAAGAGGTGAACGTCGACCGCAGCACGGTCAAGGTCATGGTCACCATCTTCGGCCGCGAGACGCCCGTCGAGATGGAGTTCCGTCAGGTCCAGAAGCTCGTGTGAGGGCAAGCTCATGGCCAAGAAAGTCGTTGGAGAGATCAAGCTGCAGCTGCCCGCCGGGCAGGCCACCCCGGCGCCCCCGGTCGGTCCGGCGCTCGGCCAGCACGGCCTCAACATCATGGACTTCTGCAAGGCGTTCAACGCCCGCACGCAGAAGCAGCAGGGCACGATCATCCCGGTGATCATCACCGTCTTCTCCGATCGCACCTACTCCTTCGTCACCAAGACGCCCCCGGCCTCGTTCCTGCTCCGCCAGGCGGCCGGGGTCGACAAGGGGTCGGGAGTGCCGAACCGGAGCAAGGTGGGGCAGGTGACCCGGGCCCAGGTCGAGGAGATCGCGCGCATCAAGCTGCCGGACCTCAACACCCAGTCGCTCGATGCGGCGATCGCGACCGTCCTCGGCACGGCGCGTTCGATGGGTCTCGAGGTCAAGGGCTGAGGAGGCGGGGATGGCACGCAGGGGAAAGAAGTTCCGTCAGGCGGCTGAAGCGGTGGAGCGGCGCCCCTACCCCCTCGAGGAGGCGGTGGGCCTGGTCAAGCGGGTCGCCTTCGCCAAGTTCGACGAGACGGTCGAGGTGGCCATGCGGCTCGGCGTCAACCCCAAGCACGCCGACCAGATGGTCCGCGGCACGGTGGTCCTGCCTCACGGCACCGGCAAGTCCGTGCGGGTGGTCGTGGTCGCCGAGGGTCCGGCCCAGAAGCTGGCCGAGGAGGCAGGGGCGGACGTCGTCCACACGGCGGACGAGGCAGTGGCCCGAATCCAGGGCGGCTGGCTCGAGTTCGACGCCATGGTCGCGACCCCCGACATGATGCGTGCCCTGTCCAAGCTGGGCAAGATCCTCGGCCCCCGCGGCCTGATGCCGAACCCGAAGGCGGGCACGGTGACGACCGACGTCGCGGCCGCGGTTCGCGACATCAAGGCCGGCCGGGTCGAGTTCCGGGTCGACAAGACCGCCATCATCCACGCCCCGGTCGGCAAGACCTCCTTCAGCGTCGACAAGCTGATCGAGAACACCCGCATCCTGGTCGACGCGGTGCAGAAGGCGAAGCCGCCGGCGGCCAAGGGCAAGTACGTCCACACCGTGTACCTGTGCTCCACCATGGGCCCGGGTGTGCAGGTTGACCTCGTCAGCCTGGACCTCAAGTAGGAGGACGAGATGCTCACCAGGGAGCAGAAGCGACAGCAGGTCGAGCAGCTGCGCGTGGCGCTCGACGGCGTCACGTCCGTGTTCCTGCTCGCCAACGCCGGGCTCAAGGTCAACGAGGTCAACGAGCTCCGCGCCAGGGTCAGGGCCGCCAACGGGACCTACAAGGTGGTCAAGAACAGCGTCGTCAGGCTGGCGGTGGACGGCACGCCGATGCAGGGTCTGGTGCCATTCCTCGCCGGCCCCAACGCCATCGCCTTCTCCGCCGGCGAGCCCGCCGCCCTCGCCAGGGTGCTGCGGGACTTCGTCAAGACCCACCCGAACCTGACCTTCCAGCCGGCCTACGTCGAGGGGCGGGTGGTCTCGGGCGACGAGGCGCGCTCGGTCGCCGACCTGCCCAGCCGGGTGGAGCTGGTCGGCAAGCTCCTCTACATGCTGCAGTCGCCCATTCGGCGACTCGTCGTTGCCCTCAACGCGCCGACCAGCAAGCTGGCGGTGGCGCTGACCCAGATCGCCGAGCAGAAGCAACCATAGGAAGCGCAAGGAGGACCCAGGAGATGGCTCAGATCGAGCAGATGCTAGAGCAGATCAAGGGCATGACCGTGCTGGAGCTCAGCCAGCTGGTGAAGGCCCTCGAGCAGGAGTTCGGCGTGTCGGCCGCTGCCGCGGCTCCGGTGGTCGTGGCCGCCGGTGGCGCCGGCGAGGCGAAGGCCGAGCCGGCTGAGGAGCAGACCGAGTTCGACGTCGTCCTGACCGCGGTCGGCGACAAGAAGATCAACGTCATCAAGGCCGTTCGTGAGGTCACGTCGCTCGGCTTGAAGGAGGCGAAGGAGCTGGTCGAGAGCGCTCCCGCCAAGGTCAAGGAAGGCGTGAGCAAGGACGAGGCGGAGACCATCAAGAAGAAGTTCGAGGAAGCCGGCGCGCAGGTGGAGATCAAGTAACGGCCCGCTCGGCGACTCGCCCTTGGTGTGACACGGCACGGTGCTGACCAGACGGGGAGAGTGTCTCTCCCCGTGTCGGTCTGTGCGGGAGGAGGCCTCGATGACCAGTAGCCCCGACGGGCGGCTCAACTTCTCCAAGAATCCCTCGACCATCCCGCTCCCCAACCTGATCCAGGTGCAGCGAACCTCCTATGACGAGTTCCTGCAGCTCGATCTGCTGCCGGAGGAGCGCCCGAGCGTCGGGCTCCAGGCCGTCCTGTCGTCGGTCTTCCCGTTCACCGACTTCCGCGAGACCTGCGAGCTGCAGTTCGTCCGCTACGAGATCGGCAACTGGGCGTGCCGCTGCGCCCGTCTCAAGGGCCTCGACCACCTGCGCCTCACCTGCGACCACTGCGGCGCCCGCTTCAAGGCCGGCGAGCCGCACGAGGACCTCGTGGTGTGCCCGAAGTGCGGCAAGGCGAACCGCAACCGGGTCGAGTCGTGCAGCGTCTGCGGCACGCCGGTGGGCCTGCGGCTGACCTTCACCGACAACGAGTGCCGCGAGCGCGGCATGACCTTCGCGGTGCCGGTCAGGGTCGCCTTCCGGCTGGTCACGTTCGACGTCGAGGAGGACCAGACCCGCCAGGTGCGGGACGTGAAGGAGGAGGAGCTCTACTTCGGCGAGCTGCCGTTGATGACCGAGACGGGCACCTTCATCATCAACGGCACCGAGCGGGTCATCGTCTCCCAGCTGCACCGGTCGCCGGGCGTGTTCTTCACCCTCGAGGGCCCCAACCACTACCTGGCCAAGGTGGTGCCCTACCGGGGCTCGTGGATCGAGTTCGAGTACGACACGAAGCAGATCCTGTGGGTCCGGATCGACCGCAAGCGGCGCCTGCCGGGCACCGTCTTCCTCCGCGCCCTGAGCCCGGAGCTGGAGAGCAACGCAGAGATTCTCAAGGCCTTCTACCTGACCTTCCCGGTGCGGTTGGGGGGCGGCAACGCCGGGACCGTCACGATCGCCCTCGACGACCGGGTGCTGAAGGTCGAGCGAGAGCGCTCGAAGGCGATGCGCTTCCGCAAGGCGTCGAGCCAGGTCCTGTTCGCCGGGTTGGTGCTGGACGACGACCTGCGCGACCGCCTGGCGACGGCCAGCGACGCCGAGCCGGTCTCGGTCGAGGTGGACCGGACCGAGGTCGTCGGCGCCCTGCTGGTGGACGACCTGGTCAACCCGGAGACCGGCGAGGTCCTCGCCGCCGCCAACTCACGCCTGACCGAGGAGCTGCTGGCGACGGCCGAGGAGGCGGGGCTCGACACGGTCAGCGTCGCCTTCCCGGACTGGGACCCGGTGGGCGAGATCCTGCACCAGACCCTGGAGAAGGACGCCACCCAGACCCTGCTCGACGCGCGGATGGAGATCTACCGCCGGCAGCGCCCGGGCGACCCGCCGACCGAGGAGTCCGCCACCACCCTCTTCAACGGTCTGTTCTTCGACGAGCGCAAGTACGACCTGTCGGCGGTCGGACGGTTCAAGTTCAACGCCAAGCTGGGCCTCGACAAGGGCCTCGACCGCCGCATCCTCGACGTCGACGACTTCCTCCACCTCGTCACCTACCTGCTCCGCCTGCACCGCGACCTGGGGCGGGTCGACGACATCGACTCGCTCGCCAACCGGCGCGTGCGGACCGTGGGCGAGCTGCTCGAGAACCAGTTCCGGATCGGACTGGTGCGGATGGAGCGGGCGATCAAGGAGAAGATGTCGATCCACCCGGACATCGACTCGGCGATGCCCCGCGACCTGGTCAACTCGAAGCCGGTGATGGCGGCGGTGGACGAGTTCTTCGGCTCGTCGCAGCTGTCCCAGTTCATGGACCAGACCAACCCGCTGTCGGAGGTGACCCACAAGCGGCGCCTGTCGGCGCTCGGGCCGGGGGGTCTGTCGCGGGAGCGGGCGGGCTTCGAGGTGCGGGACGTCCACTCGACGCACTACGGGCGCATCTGCCCGATCGAGACCCCGGAAGGCCCCAACATCGGCCTCATCTCGTCGCTGTCGTGCTTCGCTCGCATCAACCCGATGGGCTTCATCGAGTCGCCCTACAAGAAGGTCGAGGCGGGCCGCGTGCTCGAGCACGTGTGCATCGTGCAGGTCGGCGACTCCCCGTTCGCGCTCGGCGAGGTCGTGCTCAAGGAGACCTTCGAGAAGACCAACGTCAAGCTGCGCAAGGCGGGCAAGAACGAGGCCTGGGGCGAGCCCCACGCCTTCTACCTGCCGGCGTGGGCCGAGGAGAACCTGAGCATCGCCCAGGCCAACGCCCGCGTCGACGGCAAGGGCAAGCTGGTCGACGACAAGGTCATCGCCCGCTCCGGCGGTGAGTTCCTGCTCATCGACCGCGAGCAGGTGGACTTCATCGACGTGTCGCCGCGGCAGGTCGTGTCGGTGGCGGCCTCGCTCATCCCCTTCCTCGAGCACGACGACGCCAACCG
>CAYTJW010000042.1:0-16461 GCA_964438135.1 uncultured Thermoanaerobaculia bacterium | reverse complement strand
GCCTTCGCCGAGCTGAAGGAGAGACCGGCCCGCCTCGGCCTCGCCCTGCTCGCCTCCCTGGCCGGCTGGGCCGCCACCTGGGTCTGCACCTGGCTGCAGCTCGCCGCCATGGGCTTTCGCTGGCCGCCCGAGGAGGTCGTCGCCGGCGCCGCCGCGGCGGCCTTCTCCAACTTCGTGCCGCTGACCGTGGTCGGCAACCTCGGCACCGTCGAGGCCGGCTGGACCGCCGCCTTCGCCGCCCTCGGCGTCCCCCTCGACCAGGCCGCCGCGAGCGGCCTCGCCTGCCACCTGTGGACGCTGCTGTTCGTCGCCGTCGTCGGCGCGGCGGGGTGGGTCGGGCTGGAGCGGAGGCCGGGGCGGTAGGGCGGTCGGCCGCGCCGCCCGGTCGCCTACTCCCCCGTCTCCAGGATCTCCACGTCGTAGCCGTCCGGGTCGCACACGAACAGGTAGCGCGAGCCCACCTCGGGCCGACCGGGCCAGCACTCCCAGCCGCGGCGCCTGACCTCGGCCTCGACGGCGTCGAGGTCCGGCACGCCGAAGGCGAGGTGGCCGTACTGGTCGCCCAGGGTGTAGTCGCGCCCGTCGTGGTTGCAGGTCAGCTCGAGGGCGTGGTGCCCGTCGTCGTCCTCCAGGAACACCAGCGTCGCCTCGTCGCCGATCGCCTTGCGCCGCACCTCGTGCAGGCCGACGAAGTCGCAGTAGAACGCCAGCGACCGGTCGAGGTCCCGCACGCGCAGGCAGGTGTGGAGCATCTTCACGGCCGCACCTCCCTCGGTCGAACAACCCGCGATGGCCCGGCGTCGTTCCCGCGCCCGATCACGAGAACCTCCCCCACGACCTGATCCCCAGCCCGACCGCCTCGACCATCGACAGCCGGCAGCGGACCTTGAAGCGGACGAACTGCGACAGCACGTAGACCAGCCGGAAGAGCGGGTTGGGCGGCAGCCGGACCAGTCGCGCGAGGAGCGGGATCAGGCGCGGCGCGCGCAGCCCGACGAAGGCCAGCTTCTGCAGGTTGACCAGGGCGCGCAGGTCCGGCGAGGGCGCGAGCGGCGAGCCGGAGGTGAAGCTGCTCAGGCTCTCCAGGTCGAGGTCGTCGCCCAGCAGCCCCATCTTCTGGGCGGTGGTGAAGACCGCCGTCCCGGGCAGGGGCTGGAGCACGCTCGTGCCGATCAGCTCGGTGCCGATGTCGACGTTGAGTCGGATCGTTGACAGCCCGTCGGCGAGCGTCTCCCCCGGCAGCCCGAACATGTTGCAGGTCAGGAGCCTGATCCCGTGCCGACGGAGCAGGGCCGAGCGGGCGCGGATGTCTGCGTCCGAGATCGGGCGGTTGAGCACCTCCCGCCGCAGCCGCTCGTTGCCGGTCTCGACCGCGAACGACACGAAACGGCAGCCGGAGCTGGCGAGGACGTCGGCCACCTCCTCGTCGACCTGGTTGATGCGGACGATGCAGTTGAACGGCAGGCCCACCTCGCGCCGGTAGAGCGGGCCGAAGGCCTGCAGCCAGCGCTTGTCCGCGGCGAAGGTGTCGTCGACGAAACCGACGTTCCTCAGGCCCCAGCGCGCGCGCACGTCGAGGATCTCACCGACCACGTGCTCGGGCGGCCGTCGCCTGACCCACCGGCCGAGGCCCTTGTACGACGAGCGGAGGGTGGTGTTGAAGCAGTAGCTGCAGTTGTACGGGCAGCCCCGACCGGCCAGGAAGAGCTTGTACGAGAACTTCCGCAGCATCGGCAGCCGGTAGTGGAGGGAGCGGTCCTGGTAGGGCAGGGCACCGAGGTCGTCGACGAGCGGCCGCAGCGGGTTGTGCACCAGCTCGCCCGAGTCGCCGCGGAACGACAGGTTGGCGATGCCGCGCGGGTCCGAGCCGGAGGCCACCGCCTCGGCCAGCTCGACCAGCGTCTCCTCCCCCTCGCCGCGGCAGGCGAAGTCCACCGCCGGCTCGCTGACGAAGTCCGGGAAGCAGGCCGGGTGCGGCCCGCCGAAGACGTTGGCGACGCCGAGCGAGGCCTTGAGCGCGGCCGCCAGGTCGACCGCCCAGCGGAAGCCGGCCGAGGTGATCGAGAAGGCCGCCAGGTCGGGCGAGAAACGCCGCGCCAGGTCGAGCACGTTGCCGCGGCCGACCTCCGACACGATCACCAGGTCGCAGTCGTGGCCGCGCTCCTTGAGCACCGCCGACAGCACCTGCGGCCCGAACGCCTCGTACGGCGTGTCCTGGAAGAACAGCACCCGCACCACTCAGTGCTCCTCCCGCCGCCCGGCGCGAGCGACCGCGGCGACGGGGGGCAGGGTAGCACCTGCCGGGGCGGGAGAGCAGCCGGGCGGTGGGGCGCATCGGGTACGGGTACGGGTACGGGCACGGCCACGGTGAGGGAGCGGGGGCGGGGGTCAGCGCAGCAGGTACACGGCCGCCACCACCACCGACGTCGCCACCACCAGCACGCGCAGGGTGCGCGGCCGGACGCGGCCGGCGAGGCGGCCGCCGAGGGCGCCACCGGCGAGCGCGGCGACGGCCATCACCCCCGCCGCCAGCCAGTCGACCTGGCCCGAGAACAGGAACAGCACCGCCGCGGCGACGTTGGTGGCGAGGGACACGGTCTGCTTGAGGGCGTTGAGGCGGGTCAGCGAGTCGTCGAGGGCGAGCGCCAGCACCGCCAGGACGATGACGCTCAGGCCGGCGCCGAAGTAGCCGCCGTAGACTGCCGCCAGCGCCACCGGCACCGCCACCCAGCGCTCGCTCCCGCCGGCGCCGCGGCGACCCGCCCGGCGGCCGACCCAGGCGCGGACCGGCTCCTGCACCGCCAGCAGGGCGCCGGCGAGCAGGATCAGGTAGGGCACCAGGGCGCGGAACACCCGCTCGCCGGTCGAGAGCAGCAGCAGGCCGCCGACGAGGCCGCCCGCGACCCCCGCCGGCACCACCAGCAGCAGCCGTCGCCGCTGGCCCCGCAGGTCGCGGGCCTGGGCCAGGCTGGCGCCGAGGTAGCCCGGGCACAGGGCGACGGTGTTGGTGACGTTGGCGGCGACCGCGTCGAGGCCGACCGTGGTCAGCATCGGGAAGGTGATCAGGGTGCCGCCGCCGGCGAGGGCGTTGACCGCCCCGGCCGCCACCGCCGCCAACGCCACCAGCACCAGCTCGAGGCCCTCGACCACGGCACCCCCGCTAGGGCTCGAGGGCCGGGATGGCGGCGGGCGGCCCCATCAGCAGGGCGGGGTCGACCCGGGCACCGTGCCAGCGCAGCCCGAAGTGGAGGTGGGGCCCGGTCGCGCGGCCGGTCGACCCGACCCGGCCGACGGGCTCGCCCGCAGCCACCAGCTGGTTCACCTCGACGGTCGCCCGGCTGAGGTGGAAGTACATCGACACCAGCCCGTTGCCGTGGTCGACGTAGACGCTCCGGCCGGCGAAGAAGTGGTCCGCCACCAGCGCCACCCGCCCCGGCGCCACGGCCTCGACCGGTGTGCCCGCGCCGACGCGGTAGTCGACCCCGGTGTGGGGGCTGCGCGGCTCGTTGTTGAACACCCGGCGGGCGCCGAAGTTGCCCCGGCTCTCGACCCCCGGGAGCGGCCCGGAGAGCGGCAGCCGGAAGCGCGCCGGGCTCTCCCGCCGCCAGACCGCCTCGAGCTCCTCCTTCTCCCGCGCCACCCGCGCCTGGTCGGCCGCGGACAGGTGGACCATGCGGTCCTCGACCTCGAGCCGCTGCTCCGGGTAGGGGTAGGGCCCGACCCGGACCGAGGTCGTCTCCTCCTGCCCTCCCCGCCGTCGCCCGAGCTCGACCGAGCCGCTCGCCTCGAGGTCGACGCCGAAGTAGCAGGTGTCGCCGAGCGGCTCCCACACCCGCTCCCCCTGCCGGCACAGCTCGGTGCCGGGGGCGCTCCAGCGCACGACGCCGCCGGGTCGCACCTCGATCTCGGCCGCACCGGCCGCGCCCCATCCCGCCAGCGCCATGACGACCGCTCCGCAAGCCAGCCGCATTCCGCCCCCCCCCGGCGCCACGATACCGCAACCCGGCCGCGCCGGGCGGCGGCAGCGGGATCGGGTAGAATCCGGTGTCGGAGACCAGCCCGACGGAGGCCAGCCATGACGGCAGCGAGCATCGGTCGCATCGGCGTTCTCACCAGCGGCGGCGACGCCCAGGGCATGAACCCGGCCCTGCGCGCGGTGGTCCGCACCGGCATCGACGCCGGGGTCGAGGTGGTCGCCATCCGCGAGGGCTACCGCGGCCTTGTGGTCGGCGGCGACCTCATCCGGCCGATGACCTGGGAGTCGGTCGGCGGCATCCTGCACCGCGGCGGCACGGTCATCGGCACCGCCCGCTGCAACGAGTTCCGCACCCGCGACGGGCGAAGGGACGCGGTCGCCAACCTGCTCGCGCACGCGGTCGACAAGCTGGTCGTGATCGGCGGCGACGGCAGCCTGACCGCGGCCGACCTGCTGCAGCACGAGTGGGCCGAGCTGGTCGCCGAGCTCGTCGCGGCCGGCCGCGTCAGCCCCGAGGTCGCCGGCCGCCACCCCGACCTGAAGGTGGTCGGCCTCGTCGGCTCGATCGACAACGACTTCTCCGGCACCGACATGACCATCGGCGCCGACACCGCCCTGCACCGCATCACCGAGGCCATCGACGCCATCGGCTCCACCGCCGCCAGCCACCAGCGCTCGTTCGTGGTCGAGGTCATGGGCCGCCACTGCGGCTACCTGGCGCTGATGGGCACCCTCGCCGCCGGCGCCGACTGGGTGCTGATCCCGGAGAACCCGCCCGCCGAGGACGACTGGGAGGACATCATGTGCTCCCGGCTGGCCGCCGGCCGCAAGGCCGGCCGCCGCGACTCGATCGTGGTCGTGGCCGAGGGGGCCCGCGACCGCCACGGCGCGCCGATCACCGCCGCCCACGTGCGCGACCTCCTCGAGCAGAAGCTGGGCGAGGACGTGCGCCTGACCATCCTCGGCCACGTCCAGCGCGGCGGCGCACCCTCGGCCTACGACCGGGCCATGAGCACCCTGCTCGGCGCGGCCGCGGTGCGCGAGGTGCTGGCCATGGCGCCCGGCGCCGAGGGCCGGGTCATGGGGGTGCGCAACAACCGCATCACCAGCCTGCCGCTGGCGAAGTGCGTCGCCGACAGCCGGGCGGTGGCGGACGCGGTCGCGGGCGGCCGCTACGAGGAGGCCATGCGCCTGCGCGGCGGCAGCTTCGGCCAGGGGCTCAAGACCCTCCGCACCCTCCTCCGCGCCCTGCCCCACCCGGTCAAGGAGGGGCAGCGGCGGCTGCGCCTCGCGGTCATGACCGCGGGCGGCCCGGCGCCGGGGATGAACGCCGCCGTCCGCGCCGCGGTCCGCCTCGGCCTCGACCGCGGCCACGTCATGCTCGGCGTGCGCAACGGCTTCGCCGGCCTGGTCGAGCGCGACATCGCCGAGCTCGGCTGGATGGACGTCAGCGGCTTCACCGGCGTCGGCGGCACCGAGCTCGGCACGGACCGCCGGGTGCCGGAGGGCAAGGACCTCTACGCCATCGCCCGCACCATCGAGGAGCTCGAGGTCGACGGCCTGCTGGTGATCGGCGGCTGGTCGGCCTACATGGCCGCCCACCGGCTGCTGACCAGCCGCCCGAGCTACCCGGCGTTCGAGATCCCGCTCGTCTGCCTGCCGGCGACGATCAACAACAACCTGCCCGGCTCCGAGCTGTCGGTGGGGGCCGACACCGCCCTCAACAGCATCGTCGAGGCGGTCGACAAGATCAAGCAGTCGGCGGTGGCGTCGAAGCGGTGCTTCGTGGTCGAGGTGATGGGCCACCACTGCGGCTACCTGGCGCTGATGAGCGGCATCGCCACCGGCGCCGAGCGGGTCTACCTCAACGAGGAGGGGGTCACCATCGCCGACCTCCAGGCCGACCTCGAGCACCTCCGCCAGGGCTTCCGCCAGGGCAAGCGGTTGGGCCTGATGATCCGCAACGAGACCGCCAACCCGATCTACACCACCGCCTTCATGGTGTCGCTCCTCGCCGCCGAGAGCGGCGGCCTGTTCGAGACCCGGCAGGCGATCCTCGGCCACCTGCAGCAGGGCGGCAACCCGTCGCCCTTCGACCGCATCCTCGCCACCCGGCTGGCCCGCGAGTCGGTCGAGACCCTGGTCGAGCGGGCCGAGCAGGGCTCGCGCGCCGTGACCGCCATCGGCCTGCGCGAGGGCCGCCTCGAGCACCTCGACCTCGAGGACCTGCCGCGGCTGGTCGACGAGGCCCGCCAGCGCCCGAAGCAGCAGTGGTGGATGGAGCTGCGGCCGATCGCCGCCGTCCTCGCCCAGCCCGGGCCGCGGCCGCAGGGCGGGTGACGAGCCCTCCCGGGCGAGGTCGGGGCTCGCGTCGGGCTCGCGGCACTGGGTGTCGGCCGCGGCCCGCGGAGGTGGACGCGCGCGGCAACGTCGCCGTCCGCCGCCACCTGCGGGTCGGCCACAACCGAGCCCGACCGAGCCAGGTCACACACTCCCGACGAACGCCGTCAGCCGCTAGGCGCGGGTGGCCGGGCTGCAGCCTGCCGAGGCCTCGACTCTCGCGCAGCGGGACGAACCCCCGGGACCGTGCTCTCGTGGCGGCGGCGCCCATCGGCCAGAGCGAGCCGCAGAGGAGGTGTCGGGAGTGCCTGACCTGGGACACCAGCGATGTCGCTTCGCGCCGCGCCTGGCCCACAGGGCCGAAACAGGCCGGAACGGGCTCCCGCCCCTCGAGCCGGCCGGAGCTCACCGCTACTGCGGCAGGATGGTGGTCGGGTCGGACGTCACGTTGTCCAGAACCGAGCCGTAGCAGCAGATCGAGGCGCCCGGGGTGTCGGTCCGGACGTCAACGTATCCGTCCACCGGAGCGAAATCCCGGAAAACGCCGTTGAGCTGCCGATTGGAGTACGGCGGCAACTCCATGTACTTGGTCTCGAGCTTGACCCCGTCCGAGTCGTAGAGCTCGATCTGCACCGTGACTGCCGTGCCGACTCCGTTGACGCAGCCCACGTTGGCCCGGACATCGTCATTGTCGCTCATGAAGATGATCCGCCTCTTCGCGCCGGCAGGGATCAGCCGGTCGGCCGGGATGCCTGGCAGCTCCTGCCCGAAGGAGCCTGCGACCTTGGCCGAGGGCAGAGTGTAGGTCCGGCTCATGGCGAGCAGGTCGACGCCGCTCGCCTCGACCGCCACCGCGCCGGTCTGGTCAGGCTCGAGGCCGAAGAGCCCGTCGAGCACGTTGGCGTATCGCACCCCGGCGCCAGGCGCGAGCAAGAAGGTCCCGCTCGAGAGCGGCTCGCTGTTGTCCTCGCCACGGGGCAGCCAGAGCATGTGGTACGTGATGTCGGACGAGCCGACGTTGTTGAGGTCGATGTCGGTCTGGAAGAACGAACCCTCCGAGCCCGCCGCACGAGCGGCGGCCGGGATGATCGTCACGTCGGCCGACGGCACCTGAGGGAGGATCGTGGTCGGGTCCGAGGTCTGGTTGTCGAGCAAGGAGCCGTAACAGTAGTAGACGGCGTCGTCGCTGTCAGCCCACACATCGACGTAGCCGTGAACCGGCGCGTGGTCCTGGAAGATCCGATTGACCTGGTCGTTGGAGTAGGGCCCAAGGCCCATGGTCTCGGTGGCGAGGAGGGTCCCTTCGGCGTTGAAGATGCCGATGCTGATCGTGACCGACTCGCGCGAGCCGTTGACGCAGCCGACATTTCCCCTGGAGTCGGAGTCCTCGCTCAAGAAGATCACGCGTCGAGGCTCGGTCCCCGTGATCATCTCGGTCGCCCGGACAGCGGGCATGCCCTGGCCGAAGGTACCGGCGGCATCGTCGCCGGGGACGTTGTAGGTCCGGCTCATGCCGATGACCGAGTCGGTGCTCGCCACCATCTTGAGCGCGCCAAGCGAGTCGGGCTGGAGGCCGAAGAGCTCGGTGAGCACGTTGCGCCACCGTCGGCTCTGGCCGGGGGCGAACGTCACCGGTTCGGACTCGACCGGCTCGGAGTTGTCCTGTCCTCTCGGCAGCCAGTGGAGCAGGACCTCGGCTTCCTCGCTGCCGGTGTTGTTGATCTCGAGGTCAGTCTGGAAGAACGCGGCCTGCGCGCCGGCGGCCACCGCCACGGCCGGGAAGAACGACTGACATCCCTCGCAACCCTCCGGGGTGAAAACCGTGACGAACGTCTCCAAGGGCCCGATCTCCTGCTCCAGAGTGTCACTCCCGCCGTAGGCGATCCCTGCGGCGGCCAGCATCTCCTCCTCCGAGAGCGGCTCGACCTGGGTCCCGTAGCCCAGGTTGAGAGCGGTCACGATCGCGTTCGCCCAGAGGGCCTGCAGCACCGTGTTGGGATGGACTCCGTCGTGGACAAAGCCCGCGGTCGGCACGCCGCCACCGACGACGTCCTGCCCGAGCAGGTCGATGGGGACGTTGCCGACCAGGAGCGTCCCGCGCGGTGTCGCGTTGGTGCCGAAGACGGCGCGGCCGAGGGCAAAGGAGTCGAGGAAGACGGACACTCGATCAGCTCTGCGCCGGACCAGGTCGCGGAGCTCCTCCCCGAACCTCCCCACCGCTGTCGCCACCGCCTCTCTCCGAGCGGCGTCAGGGTAGCTGTGCCGGACCGCCGGCATTGCCGACAGATCGAAGATGTCGAGAACGACGATGGAGGCGCCGGTGGCCTGTACGACGCCAAGCATCGTCTCCAGGTTCGCGACCCGACTGGCGATCCGGGCGTCGATCTCGGCTTGAGACCAGAGCCCGCTGTAGATCTCGTCGTACGCGCCCGCCGTCGCCCAGGGCGAGAAGTCGTTGGTACCGATGTAGATGACCACGTGCGAAACCTGCCGGTTGAGGACACCGTCCGCAACGCCGGTGTGCTGACCGCGGGCGAGGGCGTGGTCCGTCGTGGCAGCCGCACGCGCCCAGTTGTCCTCATACCCCGTCCGCCGGGGCTCTCCCCAGGTCCCGCCGGGCCGGCCAGCCTCCAGCGCCGTTGGCCCGAACGTGAGGCCGCGTTCCTCTACCAGGAGCTCGGTCCAGCATCGAGCGTAGTCGTAGTCCTGTTCGAGGTACTCGTCGGTGAGACTGTCACCGATAGCCCCCAGCCGGCCAGGTGGCTGGGCCACGGTCGCCATGGACCCGTGACGCCGGTCAGGCAGGACCCAACTCCCAAGACCCTCACGCCTCGCAACTCCTGACGTCTCGGCTCGGATCCCTGGTTCGGGCCGGTCCTGAGCGGGCGCCGGAGATCCGAGCGCGCCCACGCCGACCATGACGAGCGCCACCGCGCGGGCCACGCTTCGCTGGCGGTTCATGAGCCCTCCCCTCTCTCGCCTTCGGCGTCGGTGCCGACGACGCCGAGGGCTCGCCGGGCTTGGAGCCCCGTGACAGCGGCTTGTTTCCTGCTGTTCGTAGTCTACCACTGGCCCGGACGGGCTCCGGCAGGCGCCGAGATGGAGTTCCTCGCTGGCGAAGTGAATGCCAGGTTCGTGTCTTGGTATCTCGGCGCGGCGGAAGGACGGCGGGTGAGCGAGGGGGATTTGTCAGCACGCCGCGTCGACGGCGGATGTTGCCGCGGGTCGGCACCCGCCACGCGCGTGCGACACCTGGCGCGGGGGGCGCGGCCTCTCGAGGCCGAGGCGCAGCGAGCGGTCACCTCGGCCGGCTCGCGACAGCTCTGGACGCAGGCCTGCCGTGGGGCGTCGGCACGCCGCGGTGAACGAGCCTGGCACCCGGGCGACCCTCGAGCCGGACCAGTCGGCACGGACGTGACCGACGGCCACCGGGGTGTCGCGATCGGCTGTCTCGCCCGTGTCTCTTGAGACAGCGGTCACCCTGGGTCGCCCGGCCAGAGACACGCGCCCGCTGGCACGCCGCTTGCCCACTCGAGAGCGACCGGACACCGCGCCGCCGGACGCCCCCTGCCGGCAAGAGGAGGAAGCTCATGGCCACGCGTTCAGGGACATCGAAGGCGCTCCCGTTGGTGCCGCTTCTCGGGCTCGGGCTCGCCCTGCTGGCCGCCGGAGCGGCCTTGCCCGGGGAGCCCCAATCCAGCTCCGCGCCCCCGCCACCGCCGCCGCGTGCGATCCCGGGCATCACCACGGCCGACGCGTACCCCTCGGCCTGCGTCGACTGCCACGTCGTCTACCCGGCGATGGGCATGGACACACGCCTCAGCGCGCTCCTCGAGCAGTGGAGCGAGAAGGTGGAGCCGGCCTTCCTGGCCAGGGTCCAGGCGTACGCGCCGGCGGGCCTGGCGCTCGCGGGCAAGCACCCGCAGGTTCCGGCCGCCGACATCCCCTCGAGCTGCCTCGCCTGCCACGGCCGGGGCTCGACCGAGGCGCCGCCGTTCGCGCAGATGCTGCACGGCATCCACCTCACCGGCGGCGAGCGCAACCACTTCCTGACCGTGTTCCAGGGCGAGTGCACCCACTGCCACAAGCTCGACCCGTCCACCGGCCGGTGGTGGCTCCCGAGCGGGGACGAGAAGTGACGGCCGCCCCCGGGGAGGCGCCACGGCGGTGCGCGGCCACCCGCTGGTGCGGGATGGCGTGACGGCCACACCTCCGGCGCCGGTCCGGGCGGCAACCGCGCCGTCAGGCACTCCCGGCGGACACCGTCGGCCGCTGGGCACGGGTGGCCGGACTGCGGCCGGCCGAGACCTCGAGATTGGCGGCGCGGGACGAGACCCCGGAGCGCGCTCTCGTGGCGGCGGAGAGATCGGGGCTTGACAGGGAACGGAGTCGTCCGATCATGACAACCATGGCGACGACGGCGACTCGACCCGACCCGAGTGACCAGGCCCCGGCCGAGCCGACGGCCGCACCTGCCGCCGAGAGGATCGGCCCGGTCCTGCTGCGCGGCGCGTTCGGGGGCACCCTGATGGGGCTGGCCAACCTCGTGCCGGGGATCTCCGGAGGGACCATGCTGCTGGCGGTGGGGATCTACCCACGTTTCATCGCCGCCGTCAGCGAGGTGACGACGTTCCGCTTCCGCAAGCTCTCGCTCCTGACCCTGGCCTGCGTGCTGGGGGCTGGCGTGCTGGCCATCACGAGCTGCGCCGGTCTGGTCAAGGACCTGGTCGTGGACCACCGGTGGGTCATGTACGCGATCTTCATCGGCCTGACCCTCGGCGGCCTGCCCCTGGTGTGGCGCTTGATCGGCTCGCGGAGGACCGCGAGCACCTGGGTCGGGGCCGCCGCCGGCCTCGCGGTCATGGTCGTCGTGACCCTGGCCCAGTCGCACGGGGGCGGAGGCGGGGGCCGTGACAGCTTCGGTTTCCTCGTCCTCGCCGGGGTGCTCGGGGCCAGCGCCATGATCCTGCCGGGGATCAGCGGCGGCTACCTGCTCCTCGTGCTCGGCGTCTACGTGCCGATTCTCGCCGCCGTCGACACCATGAAGACCGCCCTCGCGGGCATGCAGCTCGACGTCCTGCTGCGGGTGGGCCTGCAGGTCATCCTCCCGGTTGGCATCGGCGTCGTCGTCGGGGTGGTCGCCGTCAGCAACCTGCTGCGGTGGCTGCTGGAGCGGTTCCGACAGCCCACGCTCGGCGTCCTGCTCGGGCTCCTGCTCGGTGCGGTGGTTGGCCTGTGGCCGTTCCAGCAGGGCGTGCCACCTGCCCCCGGCGACATCGTCAAGGGCCAGACCGTGCTGGTCGACGGTGCCGGGCGGCTGATCCTGGCCGAAACGGGGCTGCCGGTCGCGGTCGAGGACTACCCCACCGGTCTTTTCCGCCCCCTGCCGATGCAGGTGGCCGGCGCGCTCGGGCTGGTCGTCGCCGGCTTCCTCGTCACGCAGCTGGTGGACCGCCTGGGTCGCGAGGAGCGCCGGCCGGCTCGGGCCGCCTGAGGGCCCGAGCCCTGCCGGGTGAGGCAGTTGCGCCGACGCGGCGCCGCCGCTCGCGCAGGTGCTCCATGACATCCACCTCAGGGGCGGCGAGCGCAACCGTTCTCCGACCCTGTGTCGGGGCGGGTGCGCTCCCTGTCACGAGCTCGGCCCCTCCACCGGCCGGCGGTGGCTGCCGAGCGGAAGGAGAGGCAACAGTCGCCCCCCAGGAGGGCGCCGCCCTCCCCGGCGTCAGTCTGGGCGGGGCGCCTCGTCGGGCCCGGCCGGTCTCCCCCCGCCGCCCCCCCTCCGCCGGCGGTCCAGGACCGCCTGGCGGAGGAGGTACTCGATCTGGGCGTTGACCGAGCGCAGCTCGTCGGCAGCCCAGCGGTTCAGCTCCGCCCACAGCTCGGGGCTCAGGCGGAGCAGGAACTTCTTCTTCTCGGCCACCCTCGCCTCGCTCGACCTGCCCGGGTCGCCTAGTAGAGGGTCCCGGCGTTGATCACGGGGTGCGCCTCGCGCTCGCCGCACAGCACCACCAGCAGGTTCGAGACCATGCTCGCCCGCCGCTCGGCGTCGAGCTCGACGACGTTGTCGGCCGCGAGCTTCTCGAGCGCCATCTGCACCATGCCCACCGCGCCCTCGACGATCTTCTTGCGGGCGGCGATGATGGCCGCCGCCTGCTGGCGCTGGAGCATCGCCCCGGCGATCTCGGGCGCGTAGGCGAGGTGGGACAGGCGCGCCTCGACCACCTCCACCCCGGCCTTGCCCAGCCGGGTCTGCAGCTCCCTCTCCAGCGCCTCGGACACCTGGTCGATGTCGCCGCGCAGCGACACGTGACCGTGCCCCTCCTCCTCCCACGAGTCGTAGGGGTAGGAGCTGGCCAGGTGGCGGAGGGCGGACTCGCTCTGGGTCTGGACGTAACCGGCGTAGTCCTCGACCTCGAAGCAGGCGGCGAAGGTGTCCCGCACCCGCCACACCACCACCGCCGCGATCTCGATCGGGTTGCCGGCGAGGTCGTTGACCTTCAGCCGCTCGCCGTTCAGGTTGTGGGCGCGGAGCGAGATCTTGCGCTTGCTGACGAACGGGTTGACCCACCAGAAGCCGTTCTGCTTGACCGTGCCGAGGTAGCGCCCGAACAGCACCAGCACCCCGGCCTCGTTCGGCTGCAGGACCGTGAACCCGACCGAGCCGAGGATCGCCAGCCCGAGCAGCAGGGGTGCGCCGATGACCCGCGCCAGCCCGCCCGGCGTCGGGTGCCCCGCCGCCTCGAGGATGCGGGCGCCGGAGACGACCAGCACCGGCACCATCAGGTACATGACGATGTTGACCACCAGCGGCAGCCACCCCGAGTAGGCCCTGAACTCGCGCTCCTGAGACATCCGTCACCTCCGTCCGACGATACGAATATGATATCACTGTGGTTTCATGTCAAGGGGTGAGAGCCGGCGCAGCACAGCCCCCCGGGTCGGGCCCGGCGCGGCGCCCCCCGCCAACGCTCGCGCCGTGGGATAATGATGCCGTGCTCGACAGGTGCTCCCTGCGCGGTCCCGCCAGCGCAGCCGCGGCCCTCGCCAGCGGATGAGCTGGGCCCATGGGAACCGTCCAGGTCTTTCCCAGCGCCGGCAGCGGCGGCGGCGGACCCCGACCGGGGTCGCGGCGGCGCCGTCTCCGGCGGGCGCTCGGCCTGCTGCTCGTCGCCGCCGCCGTCACCGGCGCCGTGGTGTTCGAGCTCCGCACCTCGGCCCTGCAGGCGCGGGCGCTGGCGACCTGGAACCGCTCCCTGACCTGGGTCGTCGGCCCGGGCCGCAGCCGCAGCATCCAGTTCCCCGCCCACGGCCCGTTCGACGTCCGCCGCGGCTACACCCGCATCCCCGACTTCGTCGACCGCCTCGAGTGGCGCGGCTTCGAGGTCCGGACCCAGGCGCGCTTCTCGCCGCAGCTGCTCCTGCTCGCCCGGCACCGGGTCAACCTGCCCTACGACGAGCCGCCCGTGGTCGGCCTGCGCATCACCAGCGCCGACGGCCGCCTGGTCTTCGACGCCACCCCCGGCCACTACCGCTTCGACCGCTACGAGGACATCCCGCCGCTGCTGGTGGAGACGCTGCTGTTCATCGAGAACCGCGAGCTCGGCCTCCCCTCCCGCACCACCCGCAACCCGGCGGTGGAGTGGGACCGTCTCGGCAGGGCCGGCCTGCTCTACCTCGGCAAGAAGCTCGGCCTCGACGTCCGCGTCCACGGCGGCAGCACCCTGGCGGTGCAGCTGGAGAAGTACCGGCACTCCGACGCCGGCCGCACCGAGACCCCGCCCGAGAAGCTGCGCCAGATCCTGTCCGCCAGCCTCAAGGCGTACCGCGACGGCACCGACACCATGCCGCGCCGGCGCGAGGTGGTGCGCGACTACCTCGACACCATGCCGCTCGGCGCCGCCCGCGGCCACGGCGAGCTGTACGGCCTCGGCGAGGGCCTCTACGCCTGGTTCGGGCTGGAGCTCGACCGGCTCTGCGCCACCCTCGCCCAGGGCCGCCGCGACGACGACGCGGCCAGCGCCTACAAGCACGCCCTGGCGATGATGATCGCGGTCAAGGCGCCCACCACCTACCTGGCCCGCAGCCAGTCCGCGCTGGAGGCGCGGATCAACACCTACCTGCCGCTGCTGACCCAGGAGGGCATCCTCGACCCCGACTTCGCCGCCCGCGTCGCGGCCACCCCCCTCGGCACGCTGGCGGCGGCGCCGGCCGCGCCGCCGTTCGAGTTCACCGCCCGCAAGGGGGTCAACCTGGTGCGGACCCAGCTCGCCGACCACCTCGACGTGCCAGGCCTCTACGAGCTCGACCGGCTCCACCTCGACGCCACCACCACCCTCGACGCGACCCTCCAGGACTCGGTCCTGGAGCTCTTCCGGCGCCTGGTCGACCCCTCCTTCGTCGCCTCGAGCGGGCTCGGCGGCGAGCGCATGCTGCTCCACGGCGACCCGTCCCGGGTGCTCTACTCCCTGCTGCTGGCCGAGCGCACTCCCTCGGGCAACCTGGTCCGCGCCCACGTCGACAGCCTGGAGCAGCCCTTCGACCTCAACACCGGCATGAAGCTCGAGCTGGGCTCGACCGGCAAGCTGCGCACCCTGGCGCACTACCTGGAGCTGGTCAACGAGGTCTACCTCGAGCTGGTCACCCTCGACCCCGCCGCGCGGGCGGCGCGAGCCGATGGCGCTGCCGACCCGATCACCCGTTGGGCCGCCGAGCAGCTCCTGACCGTGCCCGAGCCCGGCCTCGAGGAGCTGCTCGAGCGGGCGCTCGAGCGGCGCTACTCGGCCAGCCCCGGCGAGCCCTTCTTCACCGGCTCGGGCGAGCACCGGTTCCACAACTTCGACCCGGACGACGACCACCTGCTGCTGTCGGTGCGCGAGGCCACCTGGCGGTCGACCAACCTGGTCTTCATCCGCCTCATGCGCGACCTGGTGAGCTACCACTCGGCCCGCCTGCCCTACGACGCCCGCGCGGTCCTGGCCGACCCCTCCCTGCCCGAGCGCCGCGCGCTCCTCGCCGAGGAGGCCGACGCCGAGGCCGTCTACCTGCTGTACCGCTCGTACCGGAGGCTGCGGGGCCTCGAGCCCGGGGCGGTCGAGGAGCGGCTGCTCGGCCGCCGGGCCTCCTCCCCCCGCCACCAGGCGTTCCTGTACTACGCCTGGCACCCGGGCGGCGACCGCGCCGGCCTCGCCGCCTGGCTCGAGCAGCGCTTCGGCCGCCTCGACGACCGCGAGCTGGCCGGCCTGGCTCGCGCCGCCAACGGCGGCCGCCTGACCCTGCTCGACTCCGCCTTCCTGCTCGACCGCCACCCGCTCGAGGTCTGGTGCGCGGGCCAGCTCGCCAGGACGCCGGATGTCCCCTGGACCGAGCTGCGCAGCTCGAGCGAGGCGGTCCGCCAGGAGTCGACGGCGTGGCTCTTCCTCCCCCGCCAGCGCCGGGCCCAGGACCTCAGGCTGCGGATCAGGGTGGAGAAGGACGCCTTCCGCCGCATGACGCCCTACTGGCAGCGGCTCGGCTTCCCCTTCGACCGCCTGGTGCCGTCCCTGGCCACGGCGATCGGCGCCTCGGGCGACCGGCCGACCGCGCTGGCCGACCTGATGGGCATCCTGGTCAACGACGGCATGCGCCTGCCGCTGGTGGTGGTGAGCGACCTCGAGCTGGCCGCCGGCACCCCCTACCAGACCCGCCTCGGGCGGCGCGAGCCGGTGCCGGAGCGGGCGCTGGCACCGGAGGTGGCCGTCGCCCTGCGCCGGGTGCTGACCGGCGTCGTCGAGCGCGGCACCGCCGGTCGGCTGGCCGGCGTGTTCCGGGACGCCGACGGCAACCCCCTGCCGGTCGGCGGCAAGACCGGCTCCGGCGACAACCGCATCAAGACCTTCTCCCGCGCCGGCGAGGTGCTGTCGTCGCAGGCGGTCAACCGCACCGCCAGCTTCGTCTTCTTCGTCGGCGACCGCCTGTTCGGCGTCCTCACCGCCTACGTCCCGGGGGAGGAGTCGGGGGGCTACCGCTTCACCAGCTCGCTGCCGGTCGCGGTGCTGCGCATGCTCGAGCCCACGCTGTCGGAGCGGGTGCTGCGGCGGTCCCCGGCCGCCCCGCCGCCCGTCGCCGCCGACGCGGGCCCGGCCGACGCCGGGCCGGTGCAGAGGCGG